>JAWSUP010000142.1:0-9779 GCA_033549405.1 Bacillota bacterium
GGGTCGACTGAAATCATCAGCCGGCTGAAACTGGGTCAGAGCGGGTTGTGGCGTTACAGTATTTCTGGAGATCACCCGATCATCCTTTTGCGCGTCAGCGAACTGCAAGAACTGCCGATTGTTCAGGATGTGTTGTTGGCTTACGAATACCTGCGTGTGAAACAAGTCAGACTCGATCTTGTTATTATGATCGAAGAACCTGCCGGTTATTTACAGTCGCTGGAACAGCGGATTCGCGAAATGACCGGGAATCTTAAAATCTATAACCAGGCTCAGCAAAAACCCAGCCTGTTTTTGCTGCAGAAAACCTACTTGCAGGAAGAAGAATACGATTTGCTGATTGCTGTTTCCCGTCTTGTCTTAACTGGCAGGACCGGATTATACGGCCTGACATTCAGGCAGAATCCACAGACACGTGAAACAACTGCAGATACCAATGCGGATGCGATTATCCTGCAGGCTGGAGATAACCTCATTAGCGCTGTTCAGGACAACGCGCCAGTTTTTGATTATACCAATCTCGAATTTTATAACGGGATCGGCGGCTTTGCCCAAAACGGGCAAGAGTATGAGATTCATCTCAGTTATGGACGGAAGACGCCCATGCCCTGGATCAATGTCATTGCAAATGACTCTATGGGTTTTCTTATCTCTGAAATCGGCGCCGGTTATACCTGGGTGGGCAACAGTCGGGAAAATAAACTGACAACATGGTCCAACGATCCGGTGCTGGATCCTGTTTCAGAGGCCATTTATATACGTGATGATGAAAGCGGCGGAATCACGTCGCCAACTGCCATGATTCCCGGCTGCAAAGGAAATTATAAAGTTCGCCATGGATTCGGTTACTCTGTTTTCGAACACAATGAAATGGCACTGGAACAGACGATGACAGTATTTGTACCAGCTGACGATCCAGTCAAACTCTGGTTGCTGGCTATCAAGAACTTGTCCGGACAGAAGCGGTCTCTGGTGATCACTTTATCTGTCGAATGGGTCCTGGGCGTTGTCCGGTCTCAGACAGCACCGTATATTCATTCCGCCTTTCACCCGGAGAGCGAATTGCTGACAGCCAATAACCTATACAACGATGCTCATCGAGCACACCCGGCTTATATCTTCAGCAGTGAAACCATCAGCTCATACAGCGGTGATCGCAAGACATTTTTCGGTATCGGCGGTTCAATCCGCTACCCCTCTGGACTGGCCAGGAAGAATCTTCAGAACGATACCGGCATCGGCCTGGATCCTTGCGCGATCATCCAGATACGTGTGCAAATAGATCCCGGTGCAACCAAAGAGCTGGTTTTTGGCATGGGGCAGGTTGAACAGATCGAACAGGCCGTGGCAATAGCCGATAAATACCGGCAGACTGTTGCTGTTACCGATGCACTCAGGCAGGTTCGGGAAGTATGGGCAGACAGACTTGGTTCGATTACCATCACGACACCTGACCGTGCAATGGACCTGCTGGCCAACGGCTGGCTGCAGTATCAGGTCATTTCCTGCCGGATTATGGCCAGAGCAGCGTTCTACCAGTGTGGCGGTGCGATCGGTTTTCGTGATCAGCTGCAGGATGTTCTGGCACTGCTTGATATCGATCCGGAAAGGGTCAGGCAGCAGATCCTGATCTGTTGCTCACGGCAATTTGTCGAAGGCGATGTTCAGCACTGGTGGCATCAGGACAGCGGACTGGGTGTCCGCACGCGAATTTCTGATGACCTGCTCTGGCTGCCCTATGTCACGTCAGCTTATATAGCACAGACAGGTGATCGTAGCATTCTGGACATCGATGTGCACTTTATCACCGGTGACCAGCTGGAGGAAGGTCAAGCTGAAATGATGAGCCGACCACGGGTGGCCCAGGAACAGGCCAGTGTCTATCAGCACTGTCTGAGGTCCATTGATCGAGCCAGTCGCATGGGCAGGCATGGATTGCCACTGATGGGCGGAGGCGACTGGAATGACGGCATGAACCGCGTCGGTATCGGTGGCAAAGGCGAAAGTGTCTGGCTGGGCTGGTTCCTCTATGCAGTCCTGCAGCGGTTTATCCCGATTATGCAGGAACAGGGTGATGTGATCAGCAGTCAGCAGATGGCAACCCTGGCAGACGATTTGCTTGGCAATATCGAACGTAACGCCTGGGATGGTGAGTGGTATCTGAGAGCTTTCTTTGATGACGGAACACCGCTTGGATCCAGTGCCAGCATTGAATGCCGCATCGATTCGATCAGTCAGTCCTGGTCTGTTCTGTCTGAAGGAGCCAGTCATATCCGGGCATTAACAGCGCTTGACTCTGCCCGGCGCCACCTGGTTCGTGAAGCAGATGGCGTATCTCTCCTGCTGGCGCCGCCATTTGATAAATCCGACTATGATCCCGGCTACATCAAGGGCTATTATCCTGGCATCCGTGAAAACGGCGGTCAATACACACATGGCGCTATCTGGCTGGCCATGGCATACGCCCATGAAGGTAAGGGCTATGACGCCAGCGAGTTGCTGACCATGTTGAATCCGATACACGCAACTGCAAACATCATGGCTGTCAATAAATATGAAAAGGAACCGTATGTGATGTCAGCAGACATTTCCATGGGCAGCGGTTATACCGGTAAAGCCGGCTGGAGCTGGTATACAGGTTCTGCCGGATGGATGTACCAGGCGATTGTCCATTCGTTTCTGGGAATTGTCAGAAAGAAAGATCGCCTTTTCATTCAACCTGCCGTGCCGTTGACCTATAAACGGTATGTCATTGAATACCGGTTTGGCGCATCCCTATATGAAATAACTGTTTTGATGAATCAGCAGAGCAATCAGCTGACGGTCGATGGGCAGTTGGTTGATGGTGACAGCATTCAGCTCACCGACGATGGACTCATCCATAATGTGGTGTGCCAGATCAATCCTGGTTCATAAAACGTCTGTGGGCCAAATATCCACTGACGGGACAGATCGGGCAATGCTGCGTTTTGCAGTCTTATTTGGGCCACATTGGTTTTATTTTCCCTTTACGGAGATTTCCGCCCCTGTTAAAGTTAAGGTGTATCAGACAATTATCGTCCATACATCTGAAATCCAATGGTCTGAAAATGCAGTGAACCGCGCGGACACAGCAATCACGATCGTCGGAAATATCCACATTTGAGTTTTTGAATGAACTCTATTAAACGGAGGGAAAAACAATGAAAAGACTGGCTGCTCTGCTTGTTATACTGGTGGCGATATCGCTGATTTTCGGCGGCTGTGCCTCTACCGGTACAACAAAAACCACAACCGGCGCGACGACCGGTACAACCGGCACAACCGGTGCGACATCCGGCACCACAACCGCGGCTCCGACCGCCATGTATCCCTGGCATGAGGAAGGCGTAGTCCTCACGCTGGTCCGCAATACCGACGTTGACATTACCCGCGCCGGCATAACCTCATATTCTGAAGCACCCGGTTTCAATGAATGGCAAGAGCGAACAGGCATCACCATTGACATTACTGAAACTGCCGATGATACGGCGCTCAAGCTGCTGTTAGCCAGCGGAGACTTGCCCGACATCATCGTTGCACAAAGAGCTTTCTACACTGGCGGCCAGCTCAAGATGGCTGAAGACGGGCTCGCCATTCCGCTTACCGATCACTTTCCCGAGCTTGCCCCTGATTTCTGGCAATTCATCAATTCAGACCAGATCTATTTAGATTCACTGCGACAGGCAGACGGCGAAATCTACTGTTTCCAGGGTTTCTTCCTCAAGGATTCACCCTACCGCTCCTGGCGCGGCATGATGGTCCGGCAAGACTTCCTGGACCAGGTCAATCTCGACCCGCCGACCACTATCGACGAATTTACGGCGATGCTGCGTGCATTTAAAGACGAGCTTGAAGTTGAAATCCCTTTGATCGCCTTCAGCACCAACTTCCCCCGCATGCTCTCTGACGGCAACCTGACGGCAGCATTTGGCTTGCCAAAGTCGGAAGGTTATCAAGTCGATGGCGTCTATCATTTTGGTGCTTATGAGCCTGCTTACAAAGAAGCGCTTGCCTACCTGAACATGCTCTATAACGAAGATCTGATGGACAAAAACTTTGCTGTCACCGACGAACCCACCGCACAGTCCAGCGTCATGGAAGGCAAATCAGGCGCCATTTATGCGGCTGCCAGCCGAATCCTCAATATGACCAGCGCGGTCAATGACGGCGTATTCAAGCTCACCGGCCTGCCGCCTTTTACCAAGAACAAAGGTGAAGTCGCCATATCCGGTATGACCGACCCGGTCATGGTCTCTTCCGCTTCATGGATCACCGAAGACTGTGACAATGTCGAAGCAGCCTGTGCATTCCTCAACTACATGTATACCGAGGACGGCAACATGCTCTATAATTTCGGTATTGAAGGCGAATCGTTTGAATATGTGGGTGGCGTACCCACCTTCACCGAACTGATGACCAAAAATCCGGACGGCTATTCGCTTGATCCGATGATCCGCAAGTACGGCATCCTGAATTTCTCCGGCGTGCAGGATCTGGATATGAGCGCACAACGTTTCCCGCTGCAGGAGCAGGTTGACGCATACGCTGCCTGGTCCAGCCATACAGCTGACAAATACAACATCGTCAACAGCTCGATCCTGGCTCAGTATATCAACGAAGAGGCGACCCTGTGGACAGACATAGACACTTATATTAAGGAGATGCGCGCCAAGTTCATCTCCGGACAGGAACCGCTGTCCAACTATGACGCCTACATCGCGACCCTTAAATCAATGGGCATGGATCGTCTCATTGAGATCCGTCAACTCTCACTGGACGCTGCCGAAGGCAAATAAATTGTAATCTGGATATCTGGATGCGGCGCAGCGCAAATGCTGCGTCGCATTCAACCCCTTAGCAAATTAAGGAGCCTGACTGACTATGAGCAATGGAAGACCATTAGCCCCGATCGGAAGGCCGCATACCTTGTGGGATCGGATAACAAGAGATTTCAGACAATACTCCGGGGCTTATGTTATGGTGTTGCCCGTTATCGCCTTTTATTTTCTCTTTTTGTATAAGCCGATGTTCGGCGCGCTGATTGCCTTTAAAGATTTCTCCCCTCGCCGGGGTATATTGGGCAGTGATTGGGCCGACTCATATGGGTTTGAACACTTCCTGAATTTTTTCAACTCCTATTTCTTCGGCCGGCTTTTGCGCAATACTGTCGTGATCAGCTTTACGGGCATCATCTTTGGATTCCCGGTGCCGATCATCTTTGCGCTGATGATCAATGAAGTTAAAAACAGAAGATTTAAAAAATCCGTGCAAACCATTTCCTATATGCCACATTTCATTTCACTTGTTGTCGTTTGCGCCATGATCCGCCTGTTTGTGGCTGAAGATGGTTTCATCTTTCAGATCATGAAGGTCTTTGGCTACCAGGGCAACCAAAACCTTTTGAATGTTTCCAGTGCGTTTGTGCCCATCTATGTCCTGTCCGGCATCTGGCAAAATGCCGGGTGGAACTGCATCATTTATCTGGCCGCTCTTGCGGCAATCGATCTAGAGCTTTATGAAGCGGCGCGCATCGACGGCGCCAACCGCTGGAAGCAGACGCTTCATGTCACGCTGCCGGGTCTGGCCGGTACGATCATCCTGCTGCTTATCCTGCGCATAGGCCAGCTCATGAGCGTTGGACACGAAAAAATCATTTTGCTGTATAACGACTTTATCATGGAGCGCGCCGATGTTATTTCATCCTATGTCTATAGGCGCGGTCTGGTCAATGGCGACTGGAGCTTCTCGACCGCTGTTGGTCTTTTCAATTCGGCAATCAATTTCACCCTTGTTGTTCTGGCAAACAGGCTGTCCAACAAGGCTTCTGGAATGGGGATATGGTGAGTGGCATGAGCAAACAGATAAAAAATAAAATTGTTCTGGAAGGTCCGGGTTACAAGCTGTTTTCGGGCTTTAACACGCTGTTTCTGATAGCGGTCATCATCGCTACAGCCTATCCTGTTTACTTTGTGGCTATCGCCTCGTTCAGCGATCCGGCTGCCATGAACGCCAACTATGGCCTGATGATGCTGCCCAAATTCCCGCTGTCGATCCGCGCATACAGTATCGTTCTGAACCACCCGCTGGTGCTCACGAGTTATAAGAATACTATGATCATCCTGTTCGGAGGACTCGCGGTCAATTTGTCGTTGACAAGCCTGGGGGCTTATTTTCTGACACTCAAGGAGTCCATGTGGCGCAGACCCATCGCCATGATGATTCTGTTTACAATGTATTTCAGCGGCGGACTTGTGCCGATCTATCTGAATGTCAAACAGCTTGGCCTGATGGATTCGCTCTGGGCCTTGATTTTGCCAGGCGCGATCAGCACCTACAACATGCTGGTCATGCGCAGCTCTTTTGCAGCGATACCGGACAGCCTGATTGAAGCCGCGAAACTGGATGGCGCGTCGCATTTCCGCATTCTTTCAACAGTCATTCTGCCGCTATCTGGCGCCATGATGGCTGTCATGGTGCTGTACTATGGCGTCGCGCACTGGAACGCATGGTTTGACGCTTCGATCTACATCCAGACCACCACCAAATATCCGCTGCAGCTGGTGCTGCGGCAACTCCTGATTCTGGGGCAGAATGCAGAATTTGAGGCATCAATGGATATGGGTGACGCTGCGCAGATGAGTGAACTGATCAAATATGCGCTGATCGTTGTTTCCACTGTGCCCATCCTGATGCTTTACCCATTCCTGCAGCGGTTCTTTGTCAAAGGTGTCATGGTCGGCGCATTGAAGGGTTAAGGGAAAGATCAGAAACAACTTAACCGCTGCTGGCTTACAGCTTATGGCACGCTGAGCGGTAATACGAAAAGCAGAAAAAGGCGGAGCTTCCAGCATTTTGGTTGCTCCGCCTTTTGATTTGCATGTCAATCCGTTATATGGTGATCAAACATTTTGTGTGAACAATGCCTTGTTCTGTGCATGCGCCTGACCCATCACGCGCATCTGGAGTTTGACCTGGTCCTGTGTTACCTCAAACGGCGTGCCGTTCATGAACGAATCATAGAACGCGCGATAAAATCCCTTGCCCTTTTCATCGAAGTCCTTACCGGCAGCGTCCCATTCACCCGCGTGCATATTGAGTTTCTCGCGGCAATACAGCGGTTCGCCCTTATCGTTACGCAGAGGCACAGTGGTCAGTTCTTGCGGTGGATTTTCGTCGTCTGTATAGTATTTCCAGTCAAGATGATCGGTTCCGCCGTAAATGGTGCCGCGCGTTCCCTGCACACAGAAGGTCTTGGGGGCAAACGCGTTGCAACTGGATATTTCGATATCGACAACAGGTTTATCTTTAGCTGTGAGTATGAGTTTGGCGTAATCCTCACCATCGCCATATGTCTGGGCTGTGTCCATGACGGCAAAAACATTCACATCCTGGGGGAAACCCATCAACGTCAGGGCGTGATCAACAGGATGCGGACCTGTGTTGAGAAGACTCCCTGCTGTCCAGGCATGTACAGTCTGCCAGTCCCAGCGCCGGGCGAATCCGTCGTAATTCAGACTGACCTGCACAATGCGGCCCAGGATGCCGCTGTCGATCACCTCGCGGATCTTCTTAAATGCGGGTGAAAAGCGATATTGCTGAAACACAAAAAAGCGCTTCCCCGTCGCCTTCGCCACCGCGAGAACACTGTCGTACTCCGGCTCATCTTTTGCTGCGGGTTTTTCGGTCAGCACATTGAAGCCTGCCTGCAGAAGTGCTTTGTTAATGGTTGCGTGGTGATGGCTGAACGAAGCATTGATGACGACATCGATGTCATCTCGACCGAAAAAGCCGGTGTAGTCTTCGTATACATCCACGCCCATCTCGTCCTTGATCATGGCGCGGCGCTGTGCGTCTATTTCGGCGTATGCGACGATATTGTACTGGTCAGGCAACATCTTCAGCAGGTGTGTGTGGATATCCCTGCCGCTGCGTCCGTAGCCGATGATGGCAACATTCATTTTTTTCATAGTCAACCTCCCGTTTGTGTCCTCAGACATCGTTCATCAATGGCTTATCTTACACCTGATCCATCAGCGCGATATACTCAGGATATGCAATCTCGGGCTCGGGCAGTTCGGGATGCCATTTTTTCTCCCACTCCAGCGAGAACCAGCCATCGTAGCCATCCTGGATCATCTGCCTGACGATCTGCAGGATCGGAATATCGCCCTGTCCGAGACGGCACAATTTGAATGCACCGTCGGCACGCTGGTGATCTTTGACATGAACATGTTTGATGTACGGCTTCAGCGGTCCGTAAAACGCCATGAAATCATCGCCATAGACCTTGTCCGAGTGTTCAATGTCCCAGAGGATGCCTGCATTTGGGCGCGCGACGCCCTGAGCGACAGCCTGCACGCGCTCAAGTGTATTAAAGTCACCATGGACTTCGAGCAGCACCTGCACATCACTGCCCTGTGCGTAATCGCACAGCGACTGGATGCCGGAAATGACCTGTCCAATGACCGTCTGCTCGTCTGCAGCACCGATCTTGTCGCCAAACACGCGAATAGCCGGAATGCCCATCGCTGCGCAGACATCGATCGCTGCCTTTCCCTGGGCAAGCATCTCACTTGTTTTGGCCGCGTCGTGGAAATTGACGCTGGTGCCAAAACCGCACATCGAGAGCCCCGCTTTTGCCAAAGCGCGCAGTGTGTCGCGCTGGACACCGGGCTTGAACTGGGCGATCTTTTCCGCGAACATCTCGCCGTCCACACCGCGGATCTCGATGCCCTCATAGCCCATTGCGGCAGCCTGGCTGAGCACCTTCTCAAATGACCAGTCGGGGCAGCCCAGTGTTGTAAAGGATCGTTTCATCGCATTGTCCTCCTCGTGTTTTATGCCATGGTTTTCAGCATAGGCAGTGTCACTTCGTATTGATTGGGCTCACCTTTCAGGTAGCGGTCAAGCTCCTCGATCATGCAATCTGAAAGGCAGTACACTTCATGGGTCGCATAGCCGGCAATGTGCGGCGTCATAAACAGATTGGGCAGCGTCCAGAAGGGGTGGTCTTTGGGACATGGTTCAGGCCAGGTCACATCCAGAAGCGCACAGCGGTCCGGTGCTTCTCTGAGCGCTCTCACCAGGTCCGCTTCCACTACCTGCGCGCCGCGTCCGGTGTTGATAAACGTCGCACACTTGCCCATCCGGCGGAACAGGTCATAGCCGAGCATCCCGACTGTCTGCGGATTATTGGCGATGTGATTGGTAATGGTCTGGCAAGATTCAAAGATGTCCTCGAGCGATGTCTGGGTGACGCCAAGCTGCCTGGCCTTCGTCTCGGACATGAACGGATCATAGACCTTGAGGATGACCCTGTGCCGCTTCAGCATCTCGATCACGAGACTGCCGATCATACCGGCGCCGAGAACGCCCACGGCAGTATCATAGGTTCCCGGGCACAGCTCTGTGGCGATATGCTTGCCGGCGCGATAGTCCAGGTCGCGGTAGCGCGCCATGGCCAGATAAAATCCCTTGTTGGCATGCAGAATCGCACTGACGGTATACTCCGCCACTGGAACGGCCATAGCGCCCCAGGCACTGAGCACTTTTATGCCACGCTGCAAAAACGGCTCCGCAAAATAACGCACAGAACCGGCAGCATAGAGCACGAGCTTCAGATTGGGAAAATAAGCATCCAATTCCTCACCGGTAAAGGGAGTCATGTCCCAGGTCGCGACGATAACCTCGACCTCTTTTAATTCGTCTTTCATTTGCCCGATATTTTCGCGGTTGATGACCGGTTCGAGCATGGACAG
>JAWSUP010000143.1:0-9759 GCA_033549405.1 Bacillota bacterium
GCCGGTGCTGCAGCCGCGTCGACTGAAGGCACAGGGGTAACGGGTTCTGGTTGTGACGTTGCAGCAGGCGAAACCGGTTTAGCCGCTGTTTCAGATACAGCAGGCTGATCAGTCTCAGACTCAGTCACCGGTTGCGGTGGTCTGACCACTTTCTTGACAACTTTAACGACGCCGGTGATTTTCTTGCCGGATACGCCTTGCATGGTCAAGGTCGGACCGGTCGATTCCTCAGGTTCATGAACCGGTTCCGGTATGGGTGGCTGTGGTTTGACTTCCGGTTCTTCCTCTTTTTTGCGAGGTGCTTCATTTTTGCGTGGATGTTGCATCAGGCCGTCACCACGGACGAAACCTGCTCTCAATCCAGACCCGGGTTCTTCTCTTTTTACCATAATACCTTTCCTGTTCCTCCACTTATACTTCTGGGGCAGCAGCCTTGTTCACTTGTACAGGGACGTCTGCTGCCTGTTTAATCATATCATGCAGTCTCAAGGCAAAATGCGTGTCGACAATGGCCAGGACGGCACGATTGACCGATCCGGTCCAGTGACCGAGCTGCTGCTTTTCGCCAAATACTGTAACGGCGATCCGGTCATGGCTTGCTGTCTGTTCGATCTGACGGCAAGTCCGCCCGGCTGCATCCGACGCAACGATGACCAGTCTGGCCTGTTGCTGTCTTATGGCTTTATCTACTGCATCAGTTCCGCCGATAACCCGTCCGGCCCGCCTGGCCAGGCCGATCATGCGATAGATGGCCTGGGTTTCAACGACACTGCCGGTTTGAGCCGGTTTATCGCGTTTGCGTGTCGTCCTCTTCTGAATCATCAGGCAAAGCCTCCATTTCTGCTACCAACTGGCTGACTATATCAGCACCGACTGGCGCTTTTAAACCTTTTTCAATTCGGTGAGCCTGAACCGCCTGCTCAATACATGAGCGATTCCTGCATACATAGGCTCCGCGGCCAGGTTTCTTACCGGTCGGATCGAGCGTTACCTCACCGGTCTGGTTTATGACTATCCGGATCAGCGCTCGTTTCGGCTTCATTACACGACAGGCTACACACATTCTCTGAGGCATTTTCCTGGCCATGGCACTACCCTCTGACTTGATCTGATACTATCAGTCAAGACTGCTCCGAATCGTCATCGCTGAATTCGTCGGCCGTCGCTTCAGCTGCTTCCGTGAAACGGGCCATCAGCTCTGATTCTACGGCAACCCTGAATTGCGATTCGCTCTTGATGTCAATCTTCCAACCCGTCAGCCTGGCGGCCAGCCGAGCGTTCTGGCCTTCACGGCCAATGGCCAGGGACAGCTGGTGATCCGGCACAATGACCCGGGCTATTTTATCCTCTTCATGCACATCAACCCGGACAACCTTGGCCGGGTTAAGGCTGTTGCTGATAAACGTCGTTACTTCAGGATCCCACTCGATGATGTCGATCTTCTCACCCATCAACTCATCCATAACGGCCTGTACACGCAACCCGCGCTGGCCGACACAGGAGCCGACGGCGTCAACATTGTCTTCACGTGACAGCACTGCCATTTTCGTGCGTGAACCGGCTTCTCTGGCTATCGAGATAATCTCAACGATACCAGACGCGATTTCAGGCACTTCCTGTTCAAAAAGCTTGCGCACCAGGTTGGGGTGGCTCCTGGAAACATAGATGATGGGGCGGCCTTTCTTCTCATCCACCTTGAGGATCAAAAAGCGCAGCCGCTGGTTGAAATTATAACTGTCGATCCGCACCTGCTCGTTAAACGGCAATACCGCTTCGGCACGGCCAATATCAACGATGACTTCCCTACGGTCTTTGCGCTGCACCACACCTGCCGCAATCTCTCCGACGCGGTTGCTGAACTCATTGTGAATCCGCTCCCGTTCGGCGCTGCACAGCTTCTGATTGATGACATTTTTCGCTGTCTGTGCTGCCAGGCGGCCAAAATCCTGCGGACGCAGCTCGTACTCCATCATATCGCCGATTTCAAAGTCGTCGGACAGAGCCTTCGCTTCAGACAGGCTGATCTCGGTATTGTAGTCGTTGACTGTCTCGACAACTGTTTTTGTCAGGTAGACACGCATTTCACCGGTCTGGCGATCAATCTCAGCACGGATGTTGTCCGTGGTCTTCGCCTCAAATTCGCGTTTGTAAGCCGAAACAAGTGCTTCTTCAATCGCCAGAAACAGCACCTCTGCTTCGATGCCGCGTTCTTTTTCCAATAATCGCAGGGCTTCAATCAACTCCGCGTTCATTCACCAGATTCTCCTTCCATTCGTTCAAAACTGAACCGTTCGTTTTATTTTAGCAACTGCACTGCTCTGAACAGCCAGTTGCGAGCCATCCGCCAATAGTATCCTGATCTCGGTGTCACTGCACGGCGCCAATTTACCCCGGAAGACCTTCTCGCCGTTCAAGGCTTTGTACAGCTTCAGCTCGACCAATTCACCCTGATATCGGTCATAATCGCGCTGAGTCTTGAGTGGCCGGTCCAGCCCGGGAGACGACACTTCAAAGTAATCATGGCCACTTATGTCTGCACGGCTGTCGATCAGCGGATCCACCAGATTACTGAGCGCAGAGCAGTCTTCAAGGTCAACACCGCCAGGCTTATCGATAATGAGCCGCAGAATCCGGGATTTGCCTTCGCGCACCAGCTCGACATCAAGCAGTTCAAGACCCAGCGAAGCGGCCGGCGCTTCTGCCAGTTGATAAACAAGCTCTGCCAAACGTGGCCTACCTGTCATCCACAGTCTCCCATCCGTGCCCTTTAGGGTTGTTAATATGGCACGAAGCAACAAAGAGTGGGGATCCCCACTCTTTGCAACCGCGCCACTGTCGTTCCTTGGGTATTATAGCACGGGTGCATCAGTGATGCAAGGCAGAAAGTTCGGCTTTTGTCGGCCATTTCGTTTGATTTCATCTTAA
Source organism: Bacillota bacterium (assembly GCA_033549405.1). GTDB lineage: Bacteria > Bacillota > Clostridia > Saccharofermentanales > UBA5734 > JAAYBY01. The sequence continues at coordinate 2,926 of JAWSUP010000143.1, forward strand.
GTCCTCTGATCTTCGTCTGAATACACAAAGATGTCACGAAAATTTCAGAAAGCATTTCTCGAAAATTGGTCGGTAAACCTACTTTTGCCTTCTACTTTACGTTACAATAAGAACAAACCGTTCGAATCGCCAACTAATTCGACGGCAATCAAGGACAAGGGAGTGTGCGCCTATGATCAAAGTAATTGTCGGCAGCAAAGGAAGCGGGAAAACCGCCCGGCTCGTTGATGACCTGAATATGCAGGCCATGAGTGATGCAGCCAATGTCGTATGCATCGAAACCGGGCGGCGACTGGACCGTCTCGTCAAGTACCAGATTCGGTTGACTGATATCACTGAATATCCGGTCAATGGATACAAGCAGCTGCTCAGCTTCATCGCCGGTATCAGTGCTAAGGACTATGACATCACCCATCTGTATATCGACAGCATTTATAAAGTTTCCGGAGATGACAATCCGGAGCACCTCGCAGAGTTTCTGGGTGAACTGGACGCTTTTGCCCAAAAAGATAATTTCCATGTCATGATCATTCTCAGTGCAGAACCCGACGCATTGCCGGAAGGTGTGCGACGTTACTTCTGATCTGACTTTTCGCTCAGGCTGGTTGCTGTTCATGACGCAGTTTTTCTGCGTTGTTCCAGCAGGCTCAGTCCCAAATAGAGACGTATCAGGGCTGTTGCATTTGATGGGCAACAGCCCTTTTTGCTCTGGTCACGGTCAGGGGTTGTTAAATGGCTGCTCTACCAGATATTTCCAGTATTTTTTCGGCATGTTGGCTTGTTGAAGCTTCAGGTTGCGCCGTTCCGGGATGGTCAAATGCTTCAGGTAGCGTTGCCACAACTGTTCAAAATCGTGATCTGTCACAATGTGATCCGCCTTCTGTGCGGACATGTCGTTCCCCTCTGGCATTACATCAACGGAAGACAGAGATAATGTCCGGAGGTCAGCTTTTCCATCATCTTCGAGGATGTGCAGCGTACAGCCTTTTCCAGGCTTGTACCAGGCGGCTATACTACGTTTCCGGTCGCAGATGACAAATTGCTGATCCTGCAGACGATCGATAAAATGAGACAGGATCAATGGCAAGACGTGATAATCAGGTTCGAATTCTGCCAGGTAAAACTGGTCCTGCAACAGGCGAAAACGCAGAAGGCCCAGATACTGGTGTGCCTGACCGCCGACCCGTGCCGCCGCCTGGACGACAGCAGCGATGTCCGGGTCCTGCAACTGGCCGGACGGATCGCATCGCTGCCGCAAAGCCTGATACAGAAACCGGTAAATGCGGGTCCCAATACCATCTTCTTCGGACAGAAAAGCTGAAAAAACCTTTTTCAACACGTCAGCAGCAGCAGCCTGGCCGAGACGCTCCATAAAATGCCTCCTGAATAGCCGGCGTATACCTGCTTCTACAGGGATGTTACTTGCAGGAAACAACAGCGGTTCACTGAAGCCAGGCAACAAGACCGGCCGCTCCTCACGCTGACGCAGACACCAGGCAACCGCTGACAGCAGGCCATCGAATGTCGGTTCATGAAGGACAAACATGACCCAGATCCTCCAGTCTGATCTGCAGGGGTGATTGGCGCTGCTTCCCGGCTGTATCTGCCAGCAGCAGGCGCAAAGACTCAGCGCTCGGAAACCTGGCTGCGCCATATCGGCCGTTGCAGGTGATAAACCAGCCTGCCCGCTTCAGGACCAGATTAAAGTGCTTCAGATCCTCCAGATGTAGTCGCTGACTGCGACGGGCGGCCAGTATCTTGCGGGCTGAGCGCACCCCGATACCTGGAACGCGCAGAAGTGTCTCATAATCGGCACTGTTGATCTCAACCGGGAAACAATCCAGATGGCATAATGCCCAGGCACATTTGGGATCAATCTCAAGATCAAGGTCAGGGCGGTCTCTCTGAAGCAATTCTCCGATATCAAAGTGATAAAAGCGCATCAGCCAGTCTGCCTGGTAGAGACGATGCTCACGTAATAACGGCGGTGGCTGCACCAGAGCAGGCAGTCTTGCGTCCTGGTTGATCGGGATGTAGGCAGAATAGTAGACGCGCTTCAGAGCATATGTCTTGTACAGATGCTGTGACATTGAAAGAATCTGCAGATCGCGTTCCGGGCTGGCCCCGACGATAACCTGGGTACTCTGTCCGGCTGGTGTAAACACCGGTGCATGGCGATATCGCACCAACTCGTTGCAGTTGGCTTCGCGACGATCCGCAAGATAACGCATCGGACCGGCGATTGCCTTTTCTGTTTTCTGTGGCGCCAGCAGCCGCAGTCCGGCTGCCGTGCTCTGCTCAATGTTGACACTGATGCGATCAGCCAGAATTCCCAGCTGATCCAGAAGCACAGAAGAAGCACCCGGTATGGCTTTGGCGTGGATATAGCCCCGAAACTGGTAGACGTGACGCAATAGGTGCAGGGTGCGAATCATCAGCTCTGTTGTGTGATCAGGGCTGATCAGCACACCTGAGCTGAGAAAAAGGCCTTCGATATAGTTCCTGCGGTAAAAGGCAATGGTCAGCTCAGCCAGCTCTTCAGGTGTGAAAGCAGCCCGTACGATGTCGTTGGAACAGCGGTTGGCACAATACGCGCAATCATACTGGCAGATATTCGTCATCAGGACTTTCAGCAGAGACACACAGCGCCCGTCCTCAGTCCATGTGTGGCAGATGCCGCCCAGGCTGGCGTTGCCGACACCCTGACCGTTGTTGGCACGCGCGACGCCACTGGTCGAACACGAAACGTCATAACGCGCCGACTCGCCCAGAACAGCCAGTTTCTGCATAATATCCAACAGATCACTTCCCCCGGGCATTGCTCACAGAAATGCGGTTGGTGATGGTACATGCCCAATGCAAGTATAGACGATTGTCAGCACGTTGTCAAACATTTGTTCCTTTTTATCAGAATCTGACGGCAGTCAGGCAGAAATGGTCATTCATAACGGCACAAACCGCAGATATAAAATTGCTTCAACGAGCCGCACCACGTGTTACACAAACGAGCAACGGGAAAATTGTGCGGATGTCTGCTGTCATCAAGTAAATTTCTACCCTATAATAAAGCAAACAAGAGATATCCTGGCATACAGGGTCAGAAATGCATTAAGCGGGAGGAATCAATATGTGGGCTGAATTCAAGAAATTCATCAACCGTGGCAGCGTTGTGGATCTGGCTGTGGCCGTCGTCATCGGCGCTGCCTTCACTGCAGTGATCAACAGCATCGCCAACAACATCATCATGCCGATCATCGGCTACTTGATCGCTGGTATCAACTTTGCCGATCTAAAGGTGGTTCTTGCTGAAGCGGTTATCGAAAACGATATCGTTGTCAAACCTGAAGCTGCCATCGGCTATGGTTTGCTGATCCAGGCAATCATCACCTTCATTATCGTGGCACTGGTCGTCTTTTTCATTGTCAAAGGCGTGAACAAGTTGAAAGGCAAGCCGGAAAAGAAGCCTGAAGCAGCACCGCCACCTAAACCTGCTGACGTCGTTTTGCTGGAAGAAATCAGAGATCTGATCAAAACCATCCGTTGAAGTGACTCTTAACTTTTACGAGGACATGAGCGAAGCATCCGGGCATGAATCATCGGAAGATAACCCAATCATCTGCCATCAAATCCAAGAAAGGTCCCGGTATTTTGCATGCCTGTCTGATCAGGCTGATATCAAGCCTGTTTTCTATGAGAAAAATGATCATTTTTATACATCTGCCGGTCTGATGTTGCCGCAGAACGGAAAAAGTGATACCTTGAAGATCTGACATAATGGAAAGGAGGTCTTTTCATGCTGCAAAGCCTGTCTGTCCTCGTGGAAAACCGGGCCGGGGTCCTTAACCGGGTCACCAGTTTGTTCGCCCGGCGCGGCTACAATATCGAGAGCCTGGCTGTCGGGACCACGCAGGATCCCGTTATTTCGCGCATCACGATCACGCTGTCCGGTGATGAAGAGCTGATCCGTCAGATTATCCGTCAGCTGCATAAACTGCCGGATGTGCTTATGGTCCGGCATCTGAAGGCGGACGAATCCTTTTCTCGCGAACTTGTCTTCTTCAAGGTCCGGGCGGACGCCGCCACACGAACACAAGTTCTTCAGATCGTTGATATATTCCGCGGCCACATCATCGATGTCTCTCCGGACACTGTCACGATTGAGTTAAGCGGTAAAGATGACAAAATTGATGCCATGCGCAACCTGCTTGACCCATATGGAATCCTTGAGATGGTACGCACCGGTCCGATCGCTATCGAGCGAGGCGCCCGAATCATGAACCTGGCCGGACCTGCTCCTGAGTAAGGGGCACAACAATGAATCCAATCCTACAGGAGGGTAAGTAAAATGAAAAAAATCTACAAAGAGAATGAATGCAGGACTCATGCACTGGATAACAAGACGATCGCCGTGATCGGTTTTGGCAGCCAGGGCCATGCCCATGCGCTTAATCTGAAGGAAAGCGGTTTTCAGGTCATCGTCGGCCTGTATACAGGAAGCAAATCCTGGTCCAGGGCTGAAGCCGCCGGGTTGACTGTTCGGACAGCCGCCGAGGCTGCAGCAGAGGCTGATGTGATCATGATCCTGATCAATGATGAAAAACAGCCGGACATGTATGAAAAGGACATATTGCCGCATCTGACCGCTGGCAAGGCACTCGCCTTTGCCCACGGCTTCAACATTCATTTTGGCCGCATCCAGCCGCCGGCAGATGTCGACGTTTTCATGATCGCGCCAAAAGGACCTGGCCACACGGTTCGCAGCCAGTATATGGAAGGCCGCGGCGTTCCAGCCCTTTTTGCCATCCAACAGGACTGCTCCGGCAAAACGCGCGACATCGCTTTTGACTATGGCTATGGTATCGGCGCTGCCCGCGCCGGACTGTTGGAAACGACATTCCGTGAAGAAACAGAGACCGACCTTTTTGGTGAGCAATGTGTTCTGTGCGGTGGTGTGACCGAGTTGATGAAAGCCGGCTTTGAAGTACTGGTTGAAGCGGGATACGATCCAGAGAACGCTTATTATGAGTGTGTCCACGAGATGAAGCTGATCGTCGACATGATCGCTGAAGGCGGTTTTTCCCGGATGCGCTATTCCATCAGTGATACAGCCGAATTTGGCGATTACAGCGTCGGCCGCCGCATCGTCACGGAGGAGACGCGTCAGGAGATGCGCCGTGTTTTGCGGGAAATCCAGGAAGGCGTGTTCGCACGCAACTGGATCCTGGAAAATCAAGTCGGCAGACCTAATTTCATGTCCCGTCGCCGCCTGGAATCTGAGCATCAGGTCGAAGTGGTCGGACGTGAACTGCGCAGCATGATGAGCTGGCGTGAAGAACCTGAAGACTGACAATAGCAACTGCCCAATACTATATACACATAAAGAGGTGATTGTCCGGTAAGGGCAGCCACCTCTTTTCTCGTTTTCGGAGTCAGGGAAACGCCGTCGAGATACCAATCAGGGGCGGTCTGCTCTTAGCTCTCTTCTTCCATACCCGGCATGAGCAGGTCCTGGGGCATCTTGCCGGCAGGAATCATCGGATAGACATTCATCTCAGGATCAATGGCGCAATGAATCAAATATGGACCGGGTACGCTCATCGCCTTGTCCAGCTCTGCTGCCAGGGTTGTGCCGTCAAAGGCTCGACCACCAGGAATACCATAAGCATCGGCGATCTTGACAAAATCAGGATTGCTTTCCAGCAGTGTATTGCCATAGCGCTTGTCAAAGAAGAGTTCCTGCCACTGCCGGACCATACCGAGGCAGCTGTTATCCATGATCAGCATTTTGACCGGCAGATTTTGCTGGGCGAGTGTGCCCAGTTCCTGGATGGTCATCTGGAATCCGCCGTCACCGGCAAAAAGGACAGTTGTACGCCCTGGGTCGGCTGAAGCCGCGCCGATGGCAGCCGGCAAGCCAAACCCCATCGTCCCCAGTCCGCCTGAGGTGATGAAGGAGCGTGGCGATTCAACCGGGTAATGCTGGGCCGCAAACATCTGGTGCTGACCTACATCGGTGACCACGATAGGATTTTTTCCCTTCAATAGCTCTGCTACCTGGTGCACAACGTATTGCGGCCTGAGTGGAGATGTATCCTGATACATGTCACGCACAAGCCCGGCATATCTGTGCCCGATTGCACGCAGCTTGTCCAGCCATTCCTGCCAGTCGGCGCTGATCGGCTGCTCTGGCTTTGCTGCCAGCATGGCTTCGAAAAACGCGGCAGCATCATCTTCTATTTCGATGTCAGTCCGGATGTTTTTGCCGATTTCTGCCAGATCAATATCCACATGGATGATGGTCCGGTCAGATCCCGGTTGCGTGTACAGCGCCGGATCACCGATGATCCGATCGCTGAAACGGCTGCCGACAGCCAGCAGGAGGTCACAATTGCCCAGAGCTGTGTTGGCCTGCGGCGTTCCGTGCATGCCAAGGTTGCCCAGGTAGAGCGGGTGGTCGGCTGCAATGGCTCCTTTGCCCATCAGTGTGGTGGCGACCGGCATGTTCATGGCCTCGGCAAAGGACTTCAGGTCTTCTGTTCCATGGCGGGCGATGACGCAGCCGCCGCCAGCCAGCAGAAGCGGCCTGCTGCTCTTGCGGATCGCCTCGTACACCTGCCCGGTCATCGCCCTGGTCCGGATGCGTGCCGGTCGATGACGCGTGCTGGCCTGAGCGACATTGACCGTATCATTGATTGGACTGGCCAGGATGTCTTTGGGTACATTGACAAGGACAGGGCCGGGACGGCCTTCAGTCGTCAGGTTCCACGCTTCCTCAAGCGCAGGCAGCAACTCTTCAGGTTTCATGACCAGGTAATTATACTTTGTCACTGGTTG
>JAWSUP010000144.1:0-9726 GCA_033549405.1 Bacillota bacterium
CCGACGATAACTCCCGAACCTGCTGTGCCGACCAGTTCAACGCTGACCATCAATGACGCTACCATAACGGGTCTGGACCCGGCCAACGGCAATAATACTGCTGAGAATTTTCTGGCCGCTCTGAACGCACCGGCCGGATACACGATCAGGCTTGTCTCACCGGACGGCAGCGAGGTGGCCGGCCTTGTCGGTACAGGCTATCTGGTCCGGATCATGAGCAGTGATACGATTGTCAGGGAATATGCGGTCATTCTTTATGGTGATGCAAACGGGGACGGCCGCATCAACTCATCGGATCTGAACACTGTGTTTCTGCAAACGCTCAATCGGATCAGCTTGTCAGACATCCACAAGAAAGCAGCTGATGCTGACAAAAACGACAGAATTGATTCATCCGACTTGTTTGCTGTTTTCAAGCATATTTTAAACAGGCAAATTATTAATCAGTGAGGTCAATGAATGCAACTGCACGCGAATGAAAGAACGAATCAGATGACTGGTTCTCAGAGGGTAAATATGCTGGACTGTGTTATAAAAAGAAATGTTTTCTGTAACCGGTCAAAGGTTACTAAGGGAATTCTTTTGGCAGGGATCATCTTGATACTGCTGCTGAGTCCGATCGTGTCTGCATTCCTGTTGGCAGAAGGTATATCAACCGCAATTTACGTCAGTTCAGCCAGCGTAGCCGTTGGTCAGGTGATAACAATAGAAATCGTACTGAATTATAAGATTGTTGTCACAAACTATGATACAGTGCTGCTGTATGACCCGGATGTTTTTCAATTCCTTAATGAAAGCAGCAATAACCAGAATCTGGCGCCTGGCGAAGTGCTGTTTGGTATTGAAGAAATAACAGATGATAAAATTAAAGTAACAGCACTTATGGATACAGAGGCAACTACATCAAGGTTGTTTAAACTGTCCTTTAAGGCGACTAAAGAAGGTACAGCGACTTTCCGAATTACTGAAACGAATGTCAGCGGAGAATATCCTGCAGCTTCTTCAAAAACAATCACTGTCACAACGCCCGTACCTAAATCCGATGTCAATACGCTCAAGTCTTTGGCGGTCAGTCCGGGCAGCCTGTCGCCGGCATTTTCGGAAAACCAGCTCAACTATACCGTATCGGTCGGCCCTGATGTTGACAGGATAACCGTTAGTGCCGCAGCAAAAGACAGCAAGGCCAGTGTCAGCGGCGGTGGAACTGTCACGCTTTCCGATGGTGAAAACACCATCAAACTGGTTGTAACAGCTGAAAACGGCAGCAAGCGAACGTATACGATCGTGGTGACGAAAGCGTCTGTGACGCCGACCCCGGAACCGACCCCTACCCCGGAACCGACCCCGACACCGCCTGTAACGGTCAATTTGTCGGATGGACCATATACAGTGATCGAAGTGCCTGACGGGGTGTCCATTCCGGCCGGCTTCTACCGGTCACTGCAAGAAATGGATGGACAGATGATCCCCGTTTACAAGTCATTGCGCGGCGAGCTGACGTTACTGTATCTATATCGCCAGTCCATCGGCGATGGTTTTTATTATCTCGACCAGCAAACGAACCGGTATATGCCTTACCTGGTGCTGAGTATTCCGGCACAGTCATTTACTGTACTGACCCCGGATGATTCCGTGACCATTCCAGAAGGATGGACACCGACCAGTCTGACGATTGACGGTAAGATACTGCCGGTCTGGCGGGCGACGGATCAGGAGCAATCCATCTACCTTGTCTATTTAATGGACGCCCGCGGCAACCAGCTGTTTTACCGATACGATACCACAACCCAGCTGTTGCTTCCCTTTGATGCCGATGTTGCAATTCCTGATCCTACAGAAACGGAAGAACCGGAAGTGACCGTGACCCCGGCGCCGACTGAGCCGGTTAACGATATGGCAAAGCCCAATCCATGGACGTTGGCGACGGCGATCATGGGCCTCATCTGTCTGGCCTTGATCGGCTTATTGATCTGGCAGGGTGCCCGCAAAGGGCGCGATGACGATGACCGTGACGAAGAGCATCTCTTGCCGCCGCCACCGATCAAGAGGATCTGAACTGATGAAACTGAATAAGCTCTGGCTACAGTTATTCAACCGTGAGATCATCACCTATGTCATAGCCGGCGTTTTGACAACCCTGGTCAATCTGGCTGTATTTACGTTGCTCAGCCGCGTTTTCGGCCACGACCGCTGGTGGGTGTCGAATCTTCCTGCCATCATCGCCGCCATCATCTTTGCCTTTTTTGCCAACCGGATCTTTGTTTTTCAATCTCATGGCCCTGTCTGGCAGGAAATGGGCAAGTTTTTCATGTCACGCATTTTTATCTCGCTGCTGTTCGAGTATGGCGCCATGTTTCTTCTGTACAATGTCTTCGGCCTGAAAACAGTTTGGCAACTGTTCAGCTGGGAACTATCCGTCAGCAAGCTGCTGACCCAGGTGCTGGTTATGGCCGGCAATTATGTGATCAGCAAGTTTTTTGTTTTTAACCGCTGAGCTGCATGCGAAGCAGTCCGGGAAAGGGAATGATGGATTTTACAGAAGCAAAGACTTATATTACGTCCGCACTTCGCTTTGGCATTAAACCTGGCCTGCACCGGATGCACCGCCTGCTGCAGCTGCTAAACAACCCGCAGCAGAACCTGCGCTGCATCCACATCGCCGGAACCAACGGCAAAGGATCGACAACGGCCTTCTGCGCCGCCATTCTTGCAGCGGCTGGTCATCGGGTCGGTATTTTCACATCCCCCTATCTGGTGCGGTTGACAGAACGGATCCGCATCATCGATGGTCCGGATGAACTGGGCCGACTGATCGATGATGAAACGACCGGCGAGATCAGCCCGGATGATTTTGCCCGGCTGATGACCCGCGTTCGCACAGGTGTGGAGACGATGCTGGCCGAAGGGGAGGAGCACCCGACAGAATTTGAACTGTTGACAGCAATCGGGTTTCTCTATTTCGCAGAGCGTGCCTGCGACCTCGTCGTGCTGGAGACAGGACTGGGCGGCCGGCTTGATTCGACCAATGTGATCGAGCAGCCGCTTGCCTGCATCATTACAGCACTCGGGTATGACCACATGGATCGGTTGGGATCGACTCTGGCAGAAATTGCTGCGGAAAAAGCAGGCATCATCAAGCCGGGCTGTCCGGTTTTTCTCTATAACCCGCATGACCTTTTGTTAAGCGATGCGGACAAGACGGCTGCGCTGCAGGTTATCAACCGCCGCTGCAAGTCACTGGAGGCCAGCCTGGAAACGATCAGCTGGCATAACCTTACAATTCTGTCATATGACTGGACCGGTCAGCTGTTTACAGACAATCAGACAGGCCTAACCGTCAGGACAACACTCTTGAGCTTAATCCAGCCCATGAATGCCTGCCTTGCGATGCGCGCCTGTCGTGCGCTGGGCCTGGCTGACGACGAACAGATCCGTACAGGCATCAATGTCACCCGCTGGCCGGCACGGATGGAGCTGCTGCGCCGGAATCCGCCAATCCTTCTGGATGGCGCGCACAATCCCCAGGGCTGCAAAGCACTGGCAGACAGCCTGAACCGGTTGCTGCCGGATGGCGCCATCGTTTTTCTCGCGGGTATGCTCGCTGACAAGGATTATCAAGTCATGCTGCAGATCATGCTTCTGGAGACGCACAGCCATCCGGTTGCCTTTATCTGTGTCAAACCGGACAGCCTGCGCGCTCTGCCTGCAGAGCATCTGGCGGATGCTGCTCGTAAAATCCTCCAACAATTGCCAGATGGCGGTGACAACCGTTATAATGATGCGGTATGGACTGCCGATACCCCCGAAGAAGGCGCCCGACTCGCTGTGCGATTAGCCGATGAAGGCGGGCATGCCTTGTGTGCCTTCGGCTCTCTTTATATGGTCGGCAGCATCAGACAGATATTGAAGATCCGGGAGGAATGAGATTGGACTGGTCAGAACAGATCAGCCGGTTTGAACCGCTTGTCGTGGACGAGGTGCCTTTGTTTGCCTCGCCCAGGGAAATGGAACAGGCCATCGCAACTTATAATAAGGCGATTGTCAATTTGCACAGTGACAGTCAGGATATTGCCCTGATCGCTCTGCGTAAGCTGGCTTCTTCATATCCGCTTTTCCCGCAGCCGGCTTTCCTGATGGGCTGCTATCTTGCACAGACAGGCAACCGGAAAGAAGCGATCGAATGGATTGACCAGGCTATCCTGGGTGGCCTGCCGGACGACTTGCATAACGACGCCAGAAAATGCCAGGCTTTATTAAAGACCCGCCCGGTGATACAGACAGGAGACGGGCTGACAGCTGCTGCTGATCAAAGCGCCAAGAAACCGCATGTACCGGTTCATGCTTCTGCTGTCCTGGAGAAAACACGCCGTCGCGGCAAAGTGCGGATGGCCAGCGAAAAAGAGCGTCGCAATGTGCTGCGGCGCAGCGAATTTCCCGAAGAAGAGCAAACCAATGTCAGGATGTCACGCGATCCAGTCGCGCTGGTGCGCTTGATCTTGCCGATCCTGGCCGGTGCGCTGGTGGTCACGACGCTCGTAATCGCCGGCATCTTCTGGCTGCCGAACATAAAGCTATTTAAGCGTCAGGACAACCAGGATACAGCGCGCCTGAGCTGGCTCATGGACCGCCTTGGCCAGCTGTCCGGCGAGAACGCCGCCGTGGCATCGTTGCTGACAGATTACCAGGACCGGTTTGATCCGGTTCCGACGCCTGAACCGACCCCCGAACCGACCGCCGAACCGACCCCCGAACCGACATCTGAAACCAGTGTGCCTCAGACAACATCGCAAACCGAAACGGCCATTACTACAGCATCGATATCTCCGACCGCTCAACCGAGTCCGACAGAAAAACCTGAACCGACCCCCGACCCATCTGTCACTGCACTGACTGACGCTGCGTCGGCCTATGAGCAGGCGATTGCAAACGTGCCGGATGACCTGGCTCAGGCGGCTCTGCTCCTGGTGCAAGCTCGGACGTTGCTGGCGGATATACCTGACGGGACAACGGCAACTGATGTTACCGGCAATGCAGGACAGATGCGTGAACAGGTCGAAGGCCTGATCGAAGAAATCGCATTTTCAGCTGCGCGCGAATTGCGTCTGCTGGCAGAACCAGAATTCAAGAATGAGCTCTATGAAAAGGCACTGTCTTTCTATCTGCCTGCTTATGAGATTTATCCGCGATCCTACAATGGTGGCGTCGCTTATTATATCGGTCGCTGTTATCAGCTGCTGGGCGACTTTGCCACAGCCAGGCCATACTATGAATATGTTATCGAACATTTTGCCGGGCGTGATATCGCCAGAAGTGCCGCATTTCGCTTAAGGGAAATGGGTTATTGAACGCGACCGAGCATCGCAGGAGGCTTTTAGCAACATGAATTATATCAGTACAAGAGGTTTATCTGAACCAATTTCATCTGCCGCGGCCATCAAGCAGGGTATAGCCACAGATGGCGGCTTGCTGGTGCCGGATCAGATACCGCAAATCAGCATGGATGAGATCGTCGCCATGTGCAGGCAGGATTTTCAGCAGCGTGCTTTGAAGATCTTATCTCTATACTTGACCGATTTTTCACAGGCAGAACTGCAGGACGCGGTTGCGGCAGCTTATTCCGAGGAACGGTTTCAACCGGAGCCTGCCCCGGTCATCCAGCTTAACAAGTATAATGAGCGGGAATTCATACTGGAGCTCTGGCATGGTCCGACAGCTGCCTTTAAGGATCTGGCACTTCAACTGTTGCCACACCTGATGACAGCCGCTGTCCGCAAGACAGGTAAGCAGGCAAAAGTCTGTATCCTGACAGCCACGTCCGGTGACACCGGCAAAGCTGCGCTGGAAGGCTTTCGTGATGTACCTGGCACCGAGATAATCGTATTTTACCCCCATGAAGGTGTCAGCGATATCCAGAAACTGCAAATGGTCACCCAGGAAGGTGAGAACAGCCAAGTCATTGCGGTCAAAGGAACTTTTGATGACACCCAGGCTGGTGTAAAGAACCTGTTTGCCGACGATGATCTGGCCGAAACACTGCGGCGGCAGGGCGTCATACTCTCGTCAGCCAATTCGATCAACTGGGGCCGGCTGGTTCCGCAGATCGTCTATTATTTTTCAGCCTATGCGGACCTTTTAAACCTGCAGAAGATCGAAACAGGTGAAGCTGTGAATTTTGTCGTGCCCACCGGCAATTTCGGCAACATCCTGGCAGCCTGGTACGCCCGCAGCATGGGATTGCCGGTACATAAACTGATCTGCGCGTCCAATAGAAATAAAGTCCTGTCCGACTTTATCCGTAACGGGCACTATGATAAACGCCGGGAATTTTACAAGACTAACTCACCATCCATGGACATTCTGGTATCAAGTAACCTTGAGCGGCTGCTGTTCGAGCTGACGGACCGCTCAGCCCAGACGGTCGGCGCACTCATGTCAGATCTGGAGAACAGCGGACATTACCAGGTCGATGCGCAGGCATTGCGCCGGTTACAGGAAGTGTTTGTCGGCGGGTTTGCCGATGATACCGGCACGGTCCGCACGATCCGTGAAATATATGATCGCTGCGATCATGTCATCGATACACATACAGCGGTCGGCTTCAATGTTTACGGCCGTTATGCAGCTCGTTCAGGAGATGATACAAAAACCATATTCATTGCCACTGCCAGCCCGTTCAAATTTTCGGAAGCCGTTGCTGACGCTCTGTTCGGAACGGGCTATGCCCGTGGCCGCAGCACAGAAACGCTTTTGCAGGAGCTTTCAGATGAGAGCGGGCTCGAATTGCCTGCAAGTCTTGCCGGACTCGGCAAAAAGCCCGTGATCCACGATCTATTGATCGACAAGCAGCAAATGCGGCAGATGGTCCTGGCCAGATTGGGCTTGGATGGATGATGATCCTGACCAGATTGGGCTCTGTGAAAGCTGATAGCTCAGGATATAAAAACTGATCAGGCCTCGTGAATGCTGGCCAGTTTCAGGTTTGCGTTGCGGTCGAGCGCCCACTGGATAGCCCATTCCGATTCAAAGAGCAAAACCGGCTGCTCATCTTTATCGAGCACGACCAGGGTTGTGCTGGTCAAACTCAGTTTTTTAGGATCTGGATATTCACCCTGGTCTGACGGCAGGACCCAGCGGGCCTGGCGATAATTTAAACCCTGTTGGCGAATAGCCACGCCATATTCTGCTTTCAGGCGGTATTCAAGCACTTCCAGTTGCAGCACGCCAACCACGCCGATAATGTAGGTTTCGGTGCCGATATCCGGCTCCTTGTACAACTGGATCGCTCCCTCTTCCGACAATTGCTCGACGCCTTTGAGAAACTGCTTGCGTTTCATTGAATCTGTCGGTGCGACGCGGGCAAAGTGCTCCGGAGGAAATACCGGGATTTTGTCGAAGGCGAACGAACTGCTTCCTTCGGAGAGGGTGTCGCTGATGCGAAAGATTCCCGGGTCGAAGATCCCGATGATATCTCCGGCATATGCTTCATCGATAATGCTGCGCTCCTGAGCCATGAACTGCTGCGGCTGCGTCAGGCGAACCGCCTTGTTCAGGCGCGTGTGCCAGACTTCCATGCCTTTTTCAAAGCGGCCTGAACAGATCCGGATGAACGCCATGCGATCCCTGTGACCGGGATTCATGTTGGCCTGGATTTTGAAGACAAATCCGCTGAAGAAGGGCTGATCTGGTTTGATCTGCCCCTCACTGCTCTGCCTGGCCGCGGGCGGTGGCGCCATGGACAGAAATTCGTTTAAGAAAGCCTCGACCCCGAAGTTAGACAGTGCACTGCCAAAGAAGACCGGCGTGAGATCTCCCGCCAGTACACGTGACAGATCCAGCTCGTCACCGGCAATGTCGAGAAGCTCGATGTCCGCCATCAGCTGTTCCTGGTAGTGGCTGCCGATGATGTCACCCAGTCTGGCGTCATCTGTGCTGGCCACACTGACCTTGACCATGCTGGCCCCGTGATCGCCCTTGTTGCTGTCAAACAATTCGACCCGATTGAGTTTGCGGTTGAAAACACCCTTGAAATCGCCGTCCGTGCCGATCGGCCAGTTGACGGGAACAGAGTTGATGCCCAGGACTTTCTCCAGTTCGTCCATCAGGTCGAACGGATTTTTGGCCGCACGGTCCATCTTGTTGATGAAGGTGAAGATCGGGATGCCGCGCTGGCGGCAGACTGTGAACAGCTTGATGGTCTGGGCTTCGACGCCCTTGGCACCATCGATGAGCATGACGGCGGAATCGGCTGCGCACAAAGTCCGGTAGGTGTCTTCAGAAAAGTCCTGGTGCCCTGGTGTATCCAGGATGTTGATGCAGAAACCGTTGTAATCAAACTGCATGACCGAGGAGGTTACAGAGATGCCGCGCTGTTTTTCTATTTCCATCCAGTCGGAAGTGGCATGACGGCTGGCTTTGCGGGATTTGACAGTACCGGCAAGATGAATGGCGCCGCCATACAGCAGCAGTTTTTCTGTCATGGTTGTCTTGCCGGCGTCCGGATGCGATATGATGGCAAAAGTACGGCGCCGGGCCACTTCGGATCCCAGGCTCTGGGTCATGTGTATTCCTCCCCAATTGTTTTATGCAAAACAGCCTTGACAGTATAACAGGTTTGATGGACCCCTGCAATCGCAAAAAGGCCGCGGCACCTGTTATGGAATACCGCGGCCTTGCCTGATCTGATCAGCAGGAGCAGGGCTATTTACTGTTGTCAGGTCCTGCGTCGGTTGTCATTCCTGGATGCCCGGAATCTTGGGCAGGCGTGAAAAACCGGTTTCCAGATCGGCATCGGTCGGGATGTAGTCGACCATTTCGCCAGCCTGGTATTGCATGAAAGCGGTCATGTCAAAATAGCCGGTTCCGGACAAACCGAAAAGGATCGATTTGGCTTCGCCGCTCTCTTTGCACTTGAGCGCTTCGTCGATGGCTGCGCGGATGGCGTGGGCTGATTCGGGGGCGGGGAGGATGGTCTCGGTTTTGGCAAACAGGGTCGCCGCATCGAAAACACTGGATTGGGTGACAGCCCTTGCTTCATCAAGGTAACCATCATGGTAGAGTTTACTGAGGATCGGCGACATGCCGTGGTAGCGCAGGCCGCCGGCGTGGATGGCGGACGGTTTGAAATCGCAGCCCAATGTATACATGCGGGCCAGCGGCGTGATGCGACCTGTGTCGCAGAAATCATAGGCATAGCGTCCCCGGCTCATCGACGGGCAGGAGGCTGGTTCGACAGCGATGAAGTAAGGATTGGCCTTACCCTGGATTTTATCGCCCATGTAGGCGCACATCAGGCCGCCCATGTTGGAGCCACCGCCGGCACAGCCGATGACGATGTCCGGGTATTCATCAATCTTCTCCATGGCCAGCTTGCTTTCCAGGCCGATCACGGACTGGTGCAGGAGGACCTGGTTGAGAACCGATCCGAGCACGTAGCGGGTATCAGGTGTCGTTACGGCCCGTTCGACCGCTTCAGAGATCGCCGTGCCCAGGCTGCCGGTTGAATCGGGATCATCGGCCAGCATCTTCTTGCCGATCTGGGTCTGGTCGCTGGGGCTGGGGATGATTTTGGCGCCAAAGGTCTCCATGACGGCTTTGCGATATGGCTTCTGCTGGAAAGAGACTTTGACCATAAAAACGGTCAGGTCAAGGCCGAAGTGCGAACAGGCCATAGATAAGGCGGTTCCCCACTGGCCAGCGCCCGTTTCGGTCGTCAGACCGGTCATGCCC
>JAWSUP010000145.1:0-9666 GCA_033549405.1 Bacillota bacterium
GCGATGTTCTGTATCCATTGACAACCGATGATTATCCGCTCGAAGCGATCGATTTTGCCGGCAAACCCGTAACCGGTCTCGATGTCTATTGTGCCGGTGTTGCCGGCACCGTCAGGTATTCCAATATTGCCCAGCTGCAACTGGATGACTGCCTGATTGTATGTAACCGCGAAGTTATGGAAGCACTTGGGCAGCGTGATGTATTGCGTATGCTTTACGAGGCGGAAGATCAGGCGGACGCTGCCGGAATGATCATGACATCGGCTGCTGCCAAACTGCCCGGTACGCCCATGCAGTTTATGATCGGTTTTATTGAGAACATTACAAGCGCAGATCGCACCGGCCGGATCGGCATGACGCGCGGCAACGCCGATGTCGCTGCAGGTGCTGTCGCTGCAGGTGCTGCCGCCGCTGGATCTGCAGCCGCTTTTACCGCGACTGGTCGCACTAAACCGCAGCCGGTCCAACCGGCCCAGTCGACCACCTCAAGAGTGGCTGAAGACGACCTGCCGATAGAAGAAGATGCCCCTGATCTGTTGTACACCGCACCCAAGAAATCGGGACGGACGTCATATGCAGACCGGACGCAGCCCATGCCGGTCAAATCGCGCACGAGTCTGCCCAAGAGCAGTGATCCCGATCCGTTTGATGACGAAGATGACAGCTTTGGCGATGAAATCGATACTTACGGCCGCGGTCGGCGTATCGCTTTCTATATAATCATAGCTGCTGTCTGCATCGGCTGTATTGTCTTGATCTACAACATGTTGTTTAACCGGGACAATGACCCGGTGGTGACGACGACAACAACGACAGGCAGCGCAGTGAACCCCACACCAACCACCTCAATGACGACGGGCGGCACAGAAACATCTGGTTCACAGACCAGTGAGCCGTCATCGACCACGACAGGGACAAGTTCGCCAACGACCGGACCGACAACAACCATCGCTTACGATGTTCTGGCTAACCACGCAGTCGTTGCCGGCGATTCACTCTGGGGCATTGCTAAAAAGTACTACGGTTCAGGTTCAGTTGAGAACATCCAGCTGATCATGGATGCCAACGGTATGACCGGTGACATGGATGATCAGGTCATCAAAGTTGGCGATGTTCTGATCATACCTAAAAAATAAGAAAGCCAATTTGTGATTAACAGACCTTAAGTTTTATTGACCTGCCGATGAAGCCGGTGGAACCGGCGTTCCAGGGAGAACACAACCATGAAAGTATTAGTTGCCGAAAAAATCGCAGCCGATTCAGTTGCCTATCTGCGCGACCAGGGCTTTGAAGTTGATGAAAAACTGGGGTTAACCCAGGAACAGATTGAATCGCTTATCGAACCCTATGATGGCCTGATCGTGCGCAGCGTCACTCAGGTCAACCGCAGCCTGATTGAAGCGGCGACCAACCTAAAAGTGGTCGGGCGCGCCGGCAACGGCATCGACAACATCGATGTCGCCGCTTGCACGGATAAGGGTATTATCGCTGTCAATACGCCTGAAGCGAATATAATGGCCGCCGGAGAACTGGCCGTGGGTTTGGCGTTTGCCATCTACCGCAACATCTGCGTAGCGAATGACGCCGCGCACCGGGATGATTTTCGCCGCAGCCGCCTGATCGGCCATGAGCTGGAGGGCAAGGTTGCCGGTATCATCGGCATGGGCAGGATTGGTTCAATCGTGGCACGCAAATTAAAAGGCATCGGCATGACTGTCGTCGCTTATGATCCATACATCCCGGCAGAACGGTTCGACAAGCTGGGCGTCATCCGCTGCGATCAGCTGGAGGATTTACTCAGTCAAGCCGACCTGATCACGTTGCATACGCCAAAAACGAAAGAAACCTATAATATACTGAATGAAAAGCGCCTGGCTTACTGCAAAAAGGGTGTGCGGATCGTCAATGCTGCCCGCGGCGGTCTGGTGAACGAAGAAGCCCTCTATCACGCACTGGTTTCCGGCCAGGTGGCAGCTGCGGCCATTGATGTCTTCGACAGTGAGCCAAGCTATGACAAGAAACCTGGCGATCAACAATACAGCAACAAGCTGCTGTCTCTGCCCAATTGTATTGTCACACCACACCTCGGTGCATCGACGCACGAAGCCAACACGAATGTCGGCACGGCTGTCACCGAGATGGTGGCGCAAGCACTGAAGGGCGAACTAGTCTGTGCCATCAACATGCCGACCATCAGCGGCAGCCTGGCTGAACTGAAGCCATACCTCGGTTTGTGCGAAAAACTGGGCGCTATATACTACCAGGCAGAAACTGCACGTATTCAGAAGGTGGAGATTATTTACTCAGGTGAACTGGCCGGCAAGGAGACCAGTCTGCTGTCGCTTTCAGTTCTTAAGGGGTTTTTGTCGACGATTACTATTGAGCGGATCAGCTATGTCAATGTCAAACAAAACCTGACAGGCATGGGTGTCGAAGTAGTCGAAAGCAAGACGACCCAGCTGGAAAAGTACACCAACCTTGTAACAGTCCGGTTTTATGCAGATGAAAAGACACTGTCAGTTTCAGGTACTGTTTTTGGTAAAGACACAGAGGTGCTGGTCGACTTTTTCGGCTACCACATGGATTTCGAATTGTCGCCTTATGTGCTGGCCATGCAGAACAACGATGTGCCAGGCATCATTGGCCGGGTCGGAACCATCCTAGGGGAACAGAACATCAACATCGCAACCATGCACTGGAGCCGAAAAAAAGACAAGATGCGGGCACAGAGCTTTCTGAGCATCGATTCACCGGTCGATGACAAGACGATCGAAAATCTGAAGTCAATCGATGGGGTACTTCGCGTTTCTGTACTTAATTTCAATCTGGGGAACATGCTTTGAAACCCCTGTATTATTGTGATACTTGAATAACCAGCAGAGTTCCATCTGAAAACACGACCGTCCCGAGTTCCAGCAGCAGGTCTTCCTGCAGCAGGCTCGGGCTGTTCTGTTCGGTTTTGTCCACGCTGAAACGGGCGCGTTCCATGTCGCCGATGATGATGTATTCGATGTTGTATTGGGTCACCAGTGTTCGCCTCATTTCCTGGTCCTCGGTTGTATAAAGCGTCGTGACATCATTCTGGCGCGGCAGGACATAGGCGCTGTAGGCACTGGGGGTTTCCTTGCTGGTGCGCCAGAGCCATTCGTGCGTCTCCCAGCCCATAACGGTCGGAAGACCCGTGAAAGCAGATATGCGGCAATAGTCGGTGTAGCTCTCGCCGTATGTTTCCAGGATGACCGGATGCCCGTCAATCTGCTCATTAAACCAGCGGATGGCTGCCACATCGGCTGCCAGCTCATCGCCTGACTGGCCAGGAACCTGGGGGGAATCTTTTTTGGTCAGCAGCGCCAGTCCGTCCAGACCCTGATAACGATCTGTGGTGAAAGCACCGAGCCATTGCCGGGTGGCGATGGCAGGATACCAGGCGGGTATGACCAGGAGTAAGACCAGTACGACAGCTGCCAACCGGATCGTACTGCGGCGCTGCAGACTGGCAATGCGGACAATGGCATAAGCCCAGACCAGAGAGAGCAATACAAAAGCCTGATATGTGAATTTAAACATGGTGTTGGCCCGTTTGTAATCACCGCTGTAGATATCGACAACATAGACCAGTTCAGGCAGCAGAATGAGGCATATTGACCAGATAAACAAGCCGACGACAAGGCAGTCCGCCAATAAGAAAGGTTGAAAAAAACGGTTCAGACCAGTCTTCGCAGTTCTTTGCCCGGCCGGCGGCGGAAAAGAACGGATACGCGGCTTCATATGCAGTACCAGTAATATGACGAGGAAAACCAGACCGGCTGCGATGTGAGGACCCCAGAGGACCAGCAATTGCCAGAATGGGGTCGCTGCCTGTGTTCGGGCTATCGATTTGGCGATTGGTTCAAACGACAGGTTGAAGGGTAACGATAAGGCGTGGGACAGGAAAAAAAGCCAGGAAACCTGGGCGCCGGTCAACGTCAGGGCATCTCCGCAGATGAGTGTCAGGTAGCTGTTGATCACCAGCACAACGGTGAAACCGAGCAAGGCGGCAAGCGGGTGTGACAGCCACAAATAGGGTATCAACAAAAGCCCGCCCTGCAAGGCTACGGTAATGAAACTGGACGGTTTCAGGTGACTGCCGAATCCCCGGAAATTGAGCAATAGCAGCACAATGGCGGTAACGGCGATATAAATGGCAAAATCCCAGTAATTGCCCATCATGAAGACAGCCAGCAGCAGAGCTATCAGCCAGACCAGGCCATCACCCGCCATCGTTTTCCAGCGGGTCATGACGGCAGCAAGTTCAGTCTGGTGCCATGATTTGTCGTCGCTGTTGATGAGCTGCTGCTGTGTAGCGCGGCAATCTGCAGCAGCTTTGAGCAGGCGTTTCCTGCCGATCAGTTCTGTCATCAGGATAATTAAAACAAGCACGAAAGCGAGATTAATCACATGAGCATGCAGATCGGCGACAAGAAACGAGTAATAGGGGAATTCGTGAATGGTTTTGTCTGCTGTTTCGGGGTTGTAGCCAATATAGCGCGTGGCATCGGCAAACCAGTAGGGGTTGTCAACTGTGCCGCTGATCAGACCGCGCGCCAGTGCCCAGCGCAAAATGAAGTTGCCAGGCCCCGAATCGCTGTAGAAAAAAGCATGGCTGTTGCCCGCAATGGCAACCCAGAATGCCGCAATCAAGCCACAGAAGGTTGACCAGATGCCGGACAGGCCCTTTTCATTGCGCCTGAGCAGAACGATCAGCCTGCTGCCGGCCGTATAAGCCAGTATGACTGTCAGCGCAAATGTTGTCGCCATACCAAGGTTGTAAGCAATTTCCGGCCGGATGTTCGTCAGTCTGGACAGATAGGTGTAGACATACTGGCCAAAGTAGTAGTAATTGATCGTTCCACCGGCAAACCACATGTCTGGCGCCGGCAGCCAGGTTGTCCGCCAGAGACTGTTCATAAAACCGATATTCATGAATTTTTCCAGACTGTCCAGTTCCGGCTTAAGTCCCCGGGCAAAAGCCCAGAAAATGAGTGCTCCGAAAAACAGCGCTTCTGAGCCGGCCAGCCTGGGCGACATCTTGGGAGAACGAACCAGTTCGCCAATCCGGCGCCATTCCTGGTTGCGGAACCAGGCCAGGGCGCCAAGGACAAACAGCGCCAAAATGATCGCCCATCTGGCAAAAGGCAGGATGTGGCAGAATGACAAGGTCCAGACGATAAAGGCCGGTATGACCAGACCGAGACCCTTGGACAGGAGATAGCCATGATCGCCGTCCGGCAGCAGCTTCGTCCCCCACGGCCATAAAAGCCAGCCAGGCAGGCTGAGCGCCAGCCACCAGGCTAAAAGGCGCCAGGCATCTGACTTGAGCAGCCAGAACCCGACAGCAACCAGCGGCAGAAGCAGGAGCCAGAACATGTAATGGGCATGCTGTTTAATCATGGTGATTTCTCCAGATCGCCGATGATGGCCTGTGCGGCCTGAACGCCGAGACGAACGGCATAATTCATGCCGCGATCTTCAGGGTAAATCTGGGCCATACCTGCCAGCTTTATGCCGGGAGCCGGCGTATTCAGATCTGGCATATTAGCAGAATAATGGCGGCTTATGACAGGCTGCGCGTAACGTGTCCGCCTCAGTCGCCAGTCGATGACATCGTGAAGGCTGAAATGGGGATAGATCCTTTCCAGGCCGTGGATAAACTGCCGGAATATGGCGCCGTCAGACTGCATCCAGAGCGGATCAGCGATATCAAGGTAGCGCGATAGATAGACGACATGTCCGCCATACTCTTTAGGGCCGACAAGGTTGGTGTGTTCGACGACGACGACAAAGGGTAAATCATCACAGATGGTCGTCCAGTAATACGGCGACAGGCTGCGCCTCAGCCGCAGAACAAGACATAGGTCGCCTTTATATTGCAGGCGATTGATTTTACTTTTGTAAGCATCAGGCCAATCGAGGCTGGTTGTCATCCCGGTAAACTGACGTCCGGATACAGTCGCGATGACGCCATCAGCTTCTATATTAACGGTTGTACAGTTTTCCAGAATGCAGGATATGCGAATACGGCCATGCTGATCGGGCGTGTTGATATTCATGGCCGTGTGTCCTGTCAACAGCTTTCCCCCCTTCTGGTGAATGCGTGTCACCAGGGCATCGATCAGTTGTCCGAAGCTCCCGTCCAGATACCCAAGCTTTTCTGAACCGGCATCTTTGTCACGTGAATTACCGCGAAGTTTGAATTTGTTCCAGATCCAGACAGCGGACACATCATCGGCATCCTGATCGAATTTAGAACGCAAGAGCGGCTGCCACAGGCGTGCATAGGCTTCCCGGCCGCTGTTTTTCAGAAGCCATTGAGCAGCCGTCTCTTTTTCCAGAGTCGACCAGTCCCTGAGACGACCGGCCTGCAGCACGGCGAGTCCCGTGCGAATGCGCTGCCAGACAGGGATGAGCGGGAAGCGGATCAGATCGAGGGGTGTCGAAAAAGGATATAAGTGGTAATTGGCGCATAGTGCGTCCCTGGGACGATACCATTTCAGCCGGTCTGCCAGCCCAATATCCTCAAGCAGTTGGATAATCAGGTGGTCATTGGTGAAAATATGATGATAGATATACTCGATCCGATCGGCTCCCATCGGGAAAGATGCTATCATGCCACCTGGTTCGGGCGCTGATTCCAGCAAGACAACTTCATAACCTGATTCCAGCAGTGAACAGGCAGATACAAGGCCTGTCAGACCCGCACCAATCACACAGACCTGGTGTCCCGAAGGTTCATCAGGCATGGATTGTGGCTCCCGATGCAACATCAGCGGATGCTGCGGCATTCCATGTAGTAACGTTTTTCATGCGCTTCTCCCATAGAGAAAGTCTTGCGGGGCAGAACACCATCGCGGGCAATACTGGGGAACAGGTTGTGCTTGTCCATTGCCGGTAATAGAAGGCCGATTTGTCCTGCATCAGCCAGGCGCCTGACTTCGCTGCTGCCGTGTATATAATCGATCCGGGCAGGTGTCTTCAGGACCAGGTGGTCAAGAAACGGCTGCAGCAGACCGACCGGAAGCGATACATCCGGACTTGCGATCATCATGTCCAGGTTTTGCTCCTGGGAAAGAACAGGGATCACGACGGAAGCGTTGACATGAGATTGTGCGTCATCGGGCGGAGCGAAGCAGATCGCCTGATCCATAAACCAGCATAAAGCCTCCTGGACGAACTGATCCAGGCTGATGCCGGCGATCGCCCGGTGAATCGGTTCGAATGAAAGACCATTGTCGTGGAGGTTGATAACCTCAACCAAAGCGTATCGGGCCGGGTGATCTTCAGGAAGATGATTCCGGTTCGTTTCCCAATGGGCTTTAGCTGTCGCCAGAGAATGATTGCCGTCACCGACCGCCATCATCAGACCATATTTAACAAAGCTGTCCAAAGTGTGCAGCGCTTCGAGTGAGCGGCTAAGTTGCAGCGAGTCAGCCGGAATAAACCAGCCGCTGACTGATCCGCCTCCTTGCATCAAAGCCGTCTCGTACAGCGGATCCAGCCCGTTGGCCTGAACTGTCTCAAACAGCGGTTCAATCACCTGTCGCTGCGGATCATCGATCAATACCTGGACATGGGGCAGCTCAAGCGGGGCATCGCGCCGAATGGCAACCCGCGGAGGAATCCGCTCGATGACGGTTCCTTCTGTAGCCCGGATCAGGTTCTTGTTGCCCGGAGTGTAGTCATAGCAGTCCAGATCAATTGCCAGGACCAGCCCGATCCGGCTTGCGTGCTCCGGTGTCATGCGGTCGATCAAGATGCAACCGGGATCAAGTGCCCGCAGCAGACCAAGATCCAGATATTGGCGCATGGACGTGTTGATGGTTTCAATCCGTTGCTCAATCGGCACAGCATCGGGGTGTTCCAGATAATATTCCGGCAGGATCAGGTTTAGTGTCGACGTTGCATCTCCGACAATGCGCGCTGTCTCCTGCCAGTAAGCAGGTCGGGCCGTATGCTGGTCACAGGCGATGACAGCCCAGCGATACAAGTCGATGGACTCGGCAGGGAAGAGGATTCTGGGGATGATGACGCCGGTGGGTGATTTCGGAGAATGCCGGTCGTCATCCTGGCAAGGCGTGGCGCTTAACATGTGCGGATCCCTTTCCAAAAAAAAAAACAAGCTGTCCCTCATAGCAGGAAGAAGCGTCATTTGTTTCTCTATTCTATCACAGATTATTGGCGATCGCACCGCATCTGCCAAGATTCATGAATATATCCGTCTCTTGTCCATTGTAACGATTTCGTGTAAAATCCGAGGATAGCGTCATGTTAAAGGGGTGTCCTTTGTATGCAACCTGAAAGCCTGAATACCATTCGTGAGAAATACCTCGCGTTTTTTGAATCCAAAGGTCATTTGCGTCTGCCAAGTTTTTCACTGGTGCCGCGCAATGATCCGTCTATCCTGTTGATCAACGCAGGTATGACGCCACTCAAACCGTTTTTTACCGGGAAGGAAATCCCGCCTTCGCCGCGAGTGACAACGTGCCAGAAGTGCATCCGCACGCCCGACATTGAGCGGGTCGGCAAAACAGCCCGCCATGGTACCTATTTTGAAATGCTCGGAAATTTTTCTTTCGGGGACTATTTCAAGAAGGAGATCATACCCTGGGCCTGGTCTTTCTGCACGGAAACCCTGAACATGCCTCCTGAGAGACTCTATGTATCTGTATACCAGGATGATGATGAAGCGTACGACATCTGGCATCGGGATGTCGGTCTGGCTGCGGACCGCATTTACCGCATGGGCAAAGAAGACAACTTCTGGGAACATGGTACCGGTCCCTGCGGTCCTTGTTCAGAGATCTATTTCGACAGAGGCCCGGCATACGGCTGCGGTTCAGAAGCGTGCCATGTCGGCTGCGACTGCGACCGCTATGTCGAATTCTGGAATCTTGTCTTCACCCAGTTCAACCGTGAAGAAGACGGCACATATACGCCATTGACCAAAAAAAATATTGACACGGGCGCCGGACTGGAAAGGCTTGCCTGCATCTTGCAGGATGTTGACAACCTGTTTGAAGTCGACACTATCAGGGCTATCCTGGATCATGCCTGCCGCCTGGCCGGTGTCACGTATGGCCGGGATGAAAAAACGGACATGGCCATTCGCGTTATCACGGACCATATCCGCAGCACAACCATGATGATCAGCGACGGAATCATCCCTTCCAACGAAGGTCGCGGTTACGTTCTGCGTCGGCTTTTGCGCCGCGCAGCCCGTTTTGGCCGGATGCTGGGTCTGTCCAGACCTTTCCTGTTTGAAATCACGCCGACCGTCATCGCTGAGTCGGCGGGCGCTTATCCGGAACTGAAAGATCAGGCTGGCCGGATCACCCAGATTATCCGCCGTGAAGAAGAGCGGTTTGCCGAGACGATTCAGCAGGGAAGTTTGATCCTTGACGACATCATCAGCGAAACCAGGAACGACAGCCGGACCGTTCTGGAAGGATCGCAAGTATTCCGTCTGCATGACACATATGGTTTTCCGCTTGACCTGACCCGCGAAATTGCTGCTGAACAAGGCCTGTCGATCGATGAAGCAGGATTTCAGGCAGAGATGACCCGTCAGAAGGAAGCGGCACGTCAGGCTTTGCGTGCTAAAGCCGGTTCAGCCTGGGGTCAGACGACACT
>JAWSUP010000146.1:0-9619 GCA_033549405.1 Bacillota bacterium
GACGTCTCCAAGCCAAAGCTGTATGACACACTGCTCGGACTTGCCCTTCAGGGTGATGCCGATTGCGGCGGCCTGCTGTCTTATGGCTATATATCTGGAGAACACATCACCGGTTTCGAAGAAGGCAGGCCGCTATTTGTCAGGAAGCCTGCCAGCGCATTCACGCTCGCCAATTTCATGCGCGTTCACCTTTTTTCATCCCTGGGCGCCTTGAAAACTGGACTCAAGATCCTCTTTGAGCAAGAATCTGTCCAAGTTGATGAAATCCGGGGCCACGGCGGTTTTTTCAAAACACAGGAAACCGGTCAGAAGGTCATGGCTGCGGCCACAAACGTGCCAATTTCAGTCATGGAAACCGCCGGCGAAGGCGGCGCCTGGGGCATCGCGCTTCTGGCTGCGTACATGGTGCGGCAGGATGAGAAAGAAACGCTCAGCAACTTTCTGGCAGACAAGGTTTTCTCAGGCAAAACCGGTCAGGTCATGGCGCCCGATCCGGCAGATGTCGCAGGCTTCGACGCCTTTTTCCAGCGCTATACCGCAGGTCTGCCTGTCGAGAAGGCAGCCGTCGAGCTTTTAAAATAGAAATTCTGCAGAAGCTGATCCAGAAGCAGTTGCGCCCCGCCTTGTGTCGCTGCATTTTCTTTGATGCGGGAACAATAAACCAGCCGGTCAGCCGGTTTGGCCATAGCAGCCAGTACACTTCGTACTACGACAGCATTGACCCGGTCGAGCAGACAATCGCCCAGCTGGGCCATCGCTCCGCCGAGTACGACAGTCTGGAGATTAAGCAAGTTAAATACCGAAATGATGCCGGCTGCCAGAGCCTGGGCTGTCTCATCGATTGCTTCCAGGACCAGTGGGTCACCGGCATCCGCAGCCTGGCGCAGGACCGGGATGCCGATCTGATTGAAATCACCTTGTGTCAGCTCATTTATAAGGGTTCTGCGACCGGACATCATCCCATAGATAACCCTCTGGATCAGAGCCGGCACGCTGGCTATGCGTTCCAGGCAGCCCCTGTTGCCGCAGGCACATTTTGGACCTTTGAGATCGACTGTCATATGCCCGATTTCACCGGCCAAACCATCTGAACCGCGGAACAACTTACCGTCAAGCACGATTCCGGCACCGATGCCAACATCGACATCCATAAAAATAAGGTTGCGCCGTCCGGCTTTGATCTGATGATCCAGTTCTGCATAAGCGCACAGGCTGGATTGGTTTTCCAGGATAATATGTGCCCCTGAGTAGCGATTACGAATTGTGGCAAGGAACGGGTTGTCTGGCTGTATTGGAAGTACAGTTGATGCTGTAACGATCCCGCGTTCAGGATCGATGATACCCGGAACACCAAGGCAGATGCCCCGCAGCTGTCGTTCATGGATGTTGTTTGCTGCCAGCAGTCGCCCAGTGCTCTGGACCAGGCATTCACCCACTCTGGCATAGTCCGTAACTGGCTCGATCAGCCGATCTATCTCTTGTCCCCGCAGGTCATAGACAGCCATGTTGATGCTGTCTTTCTGCAGTTCGGCAACAGCCAGCACTGCACCAGTTGGATTGATATCAAGCAGGATCGGTTTGCGCCCGCTGGTTCTGGATTTATCGATCCCCAGTTCCTGAACCAGCCCGCAATCGATCAATCCACCGACCAACGCAGAGACTGTGGTTGGGCTCAGCCGGGTTCTGGCTGTCAGGTCGGCGCGCGACAGCGGGGCTTCCTGATGGATCAGGCGCAGGATCAGCCCCTGGTTCGCCACCTTCATCTGCTGCTGATCCGCTGTCATTTTTTTCGATTGGCGGGACGATTGTGCCTGCATCATGCAATCAAACTCCTTATTCCATTCACTGGATTATTGACAGCATAGCACAACCACGATTAAATACAAGGCAGGCAGATATCTGGTGTTTAATTGGAACTGCACTTTCGTTTATATAAATATTTATGAGAAGCGTGGTAAAAATGTCGCTTTATTATTCCATTCGGTGTAATATAAAGATGACATCACACCAGATTACCTCCAAACTATAGATATCAATTACAGACAGGAGACGCCAATTATGATAGCGCAGGAAATGATTGTCCCGATACCGCAGCAGCTGGTTTTTCAGGATGGGCCTCCGACTGTTCTGGGCATGCCGGGTCAGGCCAATTGTTATATATGGCCATCGTTTGCTCAATTGACTGGTCTGCAAGCGCGCGCCATCACAGTCCTGCAGAATAAACTGCGACTGCTGCTCAAAGATGAACCGGCCGTCATCACAGATCCGGCAATGGTTGTTGCCCGGTCTGACACTCAGGATGACGGTTCAGCCGCTCAGGTTGCCATCTGCCTGTCCATATCCGATCCGCCTGATGATATGCTAAACGCCGACCAGGGTTATGCCCTGACCGTCACTGCAGCAGAAGTCTCTGTGCGCGGCTTCGGCGAAGCCGGACTCCTTTATGGCGTCACAACCCTGATCCAGTGCCTGAAGCTTGAGCAAAACCGTTTGTTGCTGCCCTGTATGGACATCCTGGACTGGCCCGACCTGAAAACGCGCGGCCACTTTCTGGAAAGTCGCTATGGCTCCAACCTGATGACGATTTCCGACTGGAAAGATGCGATCGACAGCATGGCGGCCATGAAGCTGAACCAGCTGGTCATCTCTGTCTATGGCTGCTGGTGTGTTCAATACGATGGACGCGTCAGTGAGTACCTCTATGTCCCGCTCAGGTCCTGCCCCAAACTGAAAACACCGGTCGTGACCCGCTGTTTTTCGCCCCGAACCGGCGGATGGATCGACAAAGAACAGCTGCCGCCGATGTTTGCCGAAGATTTCCTCAGCGACCTGATCGCTTATGGCCGCACGTGCGGGGTGACTGTCTTTCCCCTGTTCAACTCGTTTGGGCATAATACCTTGATCCCATCCGTCTATCCGGCCGTTTCAGCTCTCGACGAAAAAGGCGAACCGAGTCTGACAGGTTTTTGCACGGCCAATCAACAAACCTATGACTTGCTCTTTTCAATTTACGATGAAATCATCGATCGTTATCTGCGACCCAATGGTATCGACAGTTTTCACATCGGACTTGACGAAGTCTGGGATGGCATAGCCCAGAATGCGCAAGACATCTACAAGAACCGCTCTCCCTGGTGCCAGTGCCCTGTCTGCCGAACCAAGTCCAGAAAGGATATTTTTATCGGGCATGCCATCCGCCTGGCAAAACATCTGAGAAAAAGGGGCATGAAGAGCATTTACATGTACCACGACATGCTGATCGGCCACGGCCGGTCTATCGAGGAGGAAAGCTGTGCCGCCATGATGCAGGCGCTTGCCGAAAACGACTTAACCGATTCTGTTGTCATCGATTGGTGGACCTATTCCGCCCACCAGTCCGGCCTCATGTTCCAGTCGACCCGGCCAGAGCTGGGTTTGCGCCGGACTGTCAAACCGTGGAACGGGTATTACCACTGGACTATTTTGACCAACGCCCTGCCGAATATCCGGTTGCTGGCAGAAATCGGCGCTCGAGAAGGAGTGGAGGGGATACAGTCTTATAGCAGCTGGGACAAAAGCTACGACCGCAATCACCTCGGCCTTGCAGACTTCAGCTGGAACTTTGCCGGAACCGGTTCAATTGAACATGTCAATGAACATTATGCTCGGAAACATTTTGCGTCACGCTTTGCTGACGCACTGCGCGGACTCAACCTTCTGGACCTGACGGTTGAAGATCATCGCTGCCAACGGCAGGACGGCACGCCGCTGCCCACGCATTACGACTTCGTGCTGCATACGCTTTCATATTACTTTTACAGTTATGTCAAGGCAGATAAGCCCTATCCCCGCTATTTCCCGGGTGAAGCCATCAAGAAACTCCTGGACAACCGCCAGGAATATGAACGGGTTCTGCAAGGAATTCAGGCCATGGCTGCACAAGCCCGGCAGTTATTCGCGACCATTTCGCGTGATGCTTCGTGTGATCAGGATATGGCAGCAAGGCTGGCTTATGAGGCAGACAATATCTGCTGCCTGACCGAAGACTACCTGGCTCTGCTGTCCATGAGCGATATGGCCGCGGCCGGCAAACCGGACCAGTACAGGCTGATCCAGACATTAGCCGGCGAGCGCAAACAAGCCAGGCTTGACCTGATGGCACAACTCGAACAGGTCAAGGAGCCCTGCCTTCAAGCCAGCCATCTGCGCAACCACAGCATCTTCATGCAGTATTTCGCCGATCTTGAAGGCTACCTGACCCACAATCCAGACGACAAAATTACACTTGACTTCACCGATAATACGCATTTCGCCAGTCCTGCCTTCTGGACGTTACGCTAAGGCATTCATTTATTGACATGCCCAAAAACCGACCGGGAGGGTCATGCATGCTTGCGATCACCAATACTACCCTGATCTTGCACAATCACTATCTACCAGATGCCACCATACTGCTGACCGATGACAGCATCCAGTCAATCGGCCGGATGTCAGAGGTAAAGATCCCAGACGATGCCGATGTTCTCGATGCACAGGGCCTTTTTACCGGCCCCGGACTTCTGGACATCCATACCCATGCCGGCGGACGCCATTTTTTCCACGAAGATCCCATTCCTGCCGCGACGCACCTGCTCAGGCACGGGGTGACAGGCATTTTACCCGCGCTTTATTTCACACTGACGCAGGCTGGCTATCTTGCAGCCATCGCGAAAATCCGGTCCGCGATCCAAACGGATCCGAACAGCAATATCCTGGGACTCTACATGGAAGGACCGTACCTGAACCCGGCCTTTGGCGCAGACCGCACACATAACGCGTGGGCTGGCCCGATCCGCCGTGATGATTACCTGGGTATCGTCGAGCAGGTTGCCGATCTTGCGCCGATCTGGGCGATCGCACCTGAACGCGACGGTATACTGGACTTCGTCCGTGATGTAAAAAAGCGGGTGCCGCATGCGGTTTTCGCAGTCGCCCACAGCAAAGCGGCACCAGACCAGATCGAAGCGTTGATTCCCTGGGGGTTGCAGTTGGCGACTCATCATACCAATGCGACGGGCGACCTGCCGAAATATCCTGAATGCCGCGGTGTTTGTGTCGATGAGACTGTCAACTACAACGATGCCATCTATGCTGAATTGATCTGTGACGCCAAAGGCATTCACGTTGATCCTTACATGCTGCGGCTGGTCGAGAAGATAAAAGGCAAAGACAAGCTGATCCTGATCTCTGATGCGTTCGTCATGGACGGGCCGGTTCCGCCCGGTTACGACGGTGTGACCGACATCAACTTCGACTTCGAAGGTGAGATCGCCGGATCCAAAATAACGCTGGATGAAGCCTGCCGTAATATGATGGTCCATACCGGCTGCAGTCTGGTTGATGTTTTTCGCTACGCATCGGCCAATCCGGCCCGCCTTTTAGGTTGGAAAGACCGTGGCCGCCTGCAGCCGGGTTGTGTGGCCGATGTGATTCTGGTCGACCACTGGATGCAGGTTCACCATGTCATCAAAAATGGCAATTTGATCGACTCTGTTTAACAAAAGAGCAGTAAACCATATTGAACGCACTAGAAGCAAGCAAATCAACAAGGAGGAACCAGATGAAACAGATTATTTATGACCCGCCGACCGATTTTGCCTTCAAGCCAGGTGATTATGTCCCCTTCAAAGACCGTGCCTTGTGTGAGCGGTTGCGCCAGATCAGCGGCAAGGATCTCGAAAAGCATCCCAATCCTGATTTCAAGATTAAGGTGATGATGAACCCGCACCCGGTCCTGATCGGCACGCTGTTCAACCGGATCCGGGAATCAGATGATAAGGACAAGAAATTGACCCTGATCCTGGGCAATCCCGAGCCGGAGACGTATATCCCGTTGGCGCAGCTCATCAACTACTTCAAAATCAATTGTCGCAATGTGCACCTTTTTGCCATGGATGAATGGGCAGATGACCAAGGCAACATCGCGCCGGAGACGTACAAGGCGGGGTTTGCCCATTCGATGCTCAAATACCTGGTCTTCCAGATCGATGAGGCGCTGCGTATGCCTCTTGAGAACGTGCATTACCCGACCAACCAGAATATCACAAGCTACTCGAAGATGATCACTGAATGCGGTGAAGGCGGGGCCGACCTGTGCAGTTCATCACCCGGCTGGACGGGACACATGGCGTTCATCGATCCTGTCGAAGAATTCTTGTGCGACCGGATGGAGGACTATCTGCAGCTCGAAGCCCGGATCGTGACGCTTCATCCGCTCACGGTTGCCCAGAACTCGCTGCACGGGGTGTTCGGCCAGTCGGGATACATCGCGGATGTCCCGCCCAGGGCAGCGACCATCGGGCCGGTTGACGTCAAAAATGCGCGTGAGCGCATTGAAGTCCATTCCTTACTGACCAACAACACGTTCTCATCCTGGCAGCGCATGACCTCGCGCCTGGTCTTGCATGGCCCGGTCACACCCAGCGTGCCAAGTTCGATGCTGCAGCTGATGAAGACCCAGGTTTATGTCAGCGAAGAACTGGCTGCTCCCTTCGCATGCTGGGAAACGGTCGGGTATTGATCGAAAAAGACTAATGAGTGTCGGCAAATACTTATGGCTTCGGAGGAATTCTATGAACACAATCAAGGCCGGTTTTTCCCGCATCGACATTACACCGCCTTTAGGCATCTATATCTCAGGTTATTATGAGCCGCGACAGGCGCAGGGTATGCTGGATCCGCTGATGGCCAGCGCCCTGGCCTTGCAAGACGACCAGGAGACGGCCATTGTCTTCAGCCTCGATGTGATCGGTATCGCACAAAATGTGCTGGATACTATGCGCAAACGGATTGCCGCCACCTGCGGGCTGGCGCGATGCCAGATTTTTGTCGCCTGCACCCACATCCATACCGGTCCGGAAATCACCGGCCGCCTTTTCCCTATTGATCAGGCATACAACGAGCGACTTGTTCATCTCCTGTCGCAGGCGGCCATCGCAGCGCTTCACGATCTGAAACCGGCGACTGTGCGGGTTGGCCGCAATGAAGCCCCAGGCATTTCCTTTATCCGCCGTTTTCGCATGAAGGACGGATCGGTCCGGACCAATCCGGGCATCAATAATCCTGATGTCCTAAGCGCGATCGGCACGCCAGATGAAACCGTCCAGATCGTGCGGATCGAACGGGAACAAGCCCGTGAAATTTTGCTGGTCAATTTCCAGGTGCATCCAGATGTCGTCAAGGGCAATTTGTTTTCGGCCGACTATATCAAATTTGTCCGCGATACGCTGGAAAACGCTCTTCCCCAGACCTGCTGCCTGTATCTGAACGGCGCCCAGGGCGATGTCAATCACATCAACATCCACCCTGACGATGCATCGCTCGCGTGCTACGAACAAGCCTGTCACATGGGGCGCGTGATCGCCGGCGCTGTCCTGCAGGTCTATTCCCGGGCACAGCCGGTGGCAGCCTGTGGCGTCGGCGCTTCTGAAAGCACGCTGCTGGTCAAAGTCAACAAGGGCGATCCCGAAAAGCTGCCGGAAGCCCGTCGTATCATCGAACTGCATGACTCCGGAAAGACAGATCAGATTCCCGGGCAGGGTATGGGTAAAACAACCCAGGTTGCAGAGGCACACCGCATGCTGCGCCTGGCAGACGGTCCTGACACGTTACCGCTCAACATGACGGCTGTCCGCTTCGGCGATGTCTGCATTGCCGGCATCCCTGGAGAACCGTTCACTGGGATCGGCCGCGGTATTAAAGGGCAGTCACCCTTCGCCATGCAGATCGTCTGCTGCTGTGCCAACGGTTATGAAGGCTATTTCCCGATGCAGGATGCCTTCGATGAAGGCGGATATGAGGCGCGCAGCTCCAGTTTTAAACCGGGCGTCGCCGAAAACATCATCGCGGCGAGCATCGCTAATATCAGATCGCTAACACCACAGAATGAACGTGTATAGAAATGTGTAACAGCAAGATTCATTCACCCAAGATACTCTTGTTATCATCTTGTCGACAATCCTGAATGTCATCCACATATACGAAGCTGTCAATAATTTGATAACAAGAGAAAACCAATTCATAAGCAACGACTATACTCATGGTTCAATATATGTGCAAAAAGGCAGGTCTCCTGAATGACCTGCCCTGTATTGCCCGATCGTGAAGGCTCGCGCCGGTAAGAAATTTTTATAATTTATATTTCGTCCAGCCTGTCACCGTAATGCTCCAGGACATAATCCAGGTCCTTGTCACCGCGACCAGAACAATTGACGAGTATTGAACCGGAATCCATCTCTTTGGCCAGTTTCATGGCGTATGCAACAGCATGAGCACTTTCGAGTGCCGGGATGATGCCTTCCAGTCGCGAAAGTGTAAAGAAAGCGTCGACAGCTTCATCATCTGTGGCCGTTTTATAGGTGACCCGGCCCAGATCGCGCAGATAAGCATGCTCCGGACCGACCGAAGGATAGTCCAGGCCGCTGGCGATGGAATAAACCGGATCCGGCTCGCCCTTTTCATTCTGCAGCATGATCGAGCGGAACCCGTGCATGATGCCTTCTTTTCCATAGGTCAGGCTGGCCGCGTGATCGCCGACATTTGTGCCCCGGCCAAGCGGTTCGACACCATACAGCTTGACTGGATCGTTCAGGAACGGTGTGAAAATACCGGCGGCATTGGATCCGCCGCCGACGCAGGCGACGACCGCATCCGGGAGGTTGCCGGTCATCTCCAGGAATTGCTCCCTGGCTTCAATGCCGACGACCATCTGGAAATCCCTGACCATCAGGGGGAAGGGATGCGGACCAACGACAGATCCGATACAGTAGATCGATTCATCGTACTCTTGCATGTAGGCTTCAAAGGCGGCGTCGACCGCTTCCTTCAGGGTTTTCAACCCGTGGGACACCGGAACGACTCTGGCTCCGAGCAGTTTCATGCGGGCGACATTGGGAGCCTGCTTGGCGATGTCAACCTCGCCCATATAGATGTCACATTTCAGGCCAAAGAAAGCTGCGGCTGTCGCAAGTGCGACGCCGTGCTGGCCGGCGCCGGTCTCAGCGATGATTTTCTTTTTACCCAGGTATTTTGCCAGCAGGCCTTCACCCATGCAGTGGTTCAGCTTGTGGGCGCCCGTATGATTCAGATCTTCACGTTTCAGGTAGATCTGGCAATGCCCGGACACATTGGACAGGCGATCACAATGATACGTCGGTGTCGGCCGACCCTGGAACTCCTTGCGGATCCTTCTGAGTTCGCTGATGAATTTTGAGCTCTGGCAGATCGTCTTGTAAGCGGTATAGATACGCTCGAACTCTGCCACCAGTTGGGGCGGAATGAAGGCGCCGCCATACGTGCCGAAAAAGCCCTCTTTGTTGGGGTTCTGCTGTCTGTAGACGGCGAAGTCAACATCTGGTTTCAACATGGTTTTTCTCCTGCTTTCTGTCATGATATGTTTGATTAATCTTCATTTTTAACAGATACCAAGCCACTGGTCAATCAGGCGCCTTCCCTGTCAATCAACGACGGCGCTGAAACACGCTTCTGCGTTGTGTCGGTTGTTCTCGCTGCATCGGCCCGTCGCGCTGCGTTGGCTGTTCGCGCCGGGTTGGTTCATCCTGCCGTGTTGGCTGTTCGCGTCGAGTCGGCCTTCCTCGATGCA
>JAWSUP010000147.1:0-9585 GCA_033549405.1 Bacillota bacterium
TCCGACGATGAAATGGCCGACGCCATACTCCAGCAGCAACTTGGTGAACTCCATGGTCTTCAAATAGAGCGGATGGTTCTGATCTATCACAGCCTTTCCGGCGTCGCGATCCCATTCCTCGATGCACGGCCTGCTCCAGGTCGTGTCTGCACCAAATTCGTAGTCACAGCCGCACCAGGCACTGAAAATCTCGGGTCCCAGATTGGGCCAGGCGATGGGCAGGGCGTCTGCCAGCCAGGTCTGGCTGTGCAGGGCCAGGCTGATCGCTTCTGCCCTGTATGCGACATCCAGCCAGCGGTCGCGCTGGGAAGCATATGTCTTTGCCGGCAACCGTCGGTCTGCCTGTCCGGGCAGGGTAATACTGACCGGTGGCCTGTCGATGATTGCCTGGTGCCAGAAGGCATCGAATCTTTGTACGACTCGTTCAAAATCAGGTTTTAGAGAAAACTGCATGACGCACCTCCATCATTTAGGGATGTCGAAAAATTGCCTGGTCATCTTCTCAGGGAAATGATTTCAGATCCTGTTGACCCGTCAGGGCTGGTCGTGCAGAATTTCCAGCATGGCCATGACATTCTCCGGTGGCACATCACCCGGTATAGAATGCGTCGGCGCTGCGATATAGCCGCCGCCTGATCCCATCAGGCGCAGCGTCTCCCCGGTGACGCGCCTGACCTCGTCGGGCGTGGCAAACGGGAGCAGCCGCTGGGTGCTGATGCAGCCCCAGAAAGACAGATCCCGGCCATACTCCCTTTTCAGAGCAGGCAGGTCATAGATTTCCGGCTGAACCGTCTGGTAGACATTCAGGCCGATGTCGATCAGGTCAGGCAGGATCTCATGGATGTCGCCACAGGAGTGCTGTGAGACAAATTTTCCTGTGCTCCGGACCCGGCCGTACATTACGGCCAGGACAGGCTTGATGAAGCGCCGCCAGTACTGCGGGCCCATGATCAGGCCCTTCTGTTGGCCCCAGTCATCGCCGAAATGAAACCCGTCGATATCGTGTTGCAGTGCGATGTCGATTATCTGGAGGTTGTAGGTCAGTATCGCCTGCAGCAGGCTGTCGACAAAGTCAGGTTCAAGAACCATGTCTGTCAGCAGGTTTTCCATTCCCCGCAGCGTCCAGGCGCGTTCAAACAGCGAAAAGCCGATGGAACCGAACTTGAAGGTGTCGTCCGGCCGGGCCATCAGAGCCTGGTATTCCCGGTGTATCTGCTCACGGTCGATTTCAGGGAACACATAGCCGGACATGTCCGGTTCCGGGATCACTATACCCTCGATAACGCCGATGTCCTTGTCAGCGCCTGTACGGTTCCAGAGAACGCCAAAATCATCCTGCCAGTAGTCCGGTCGGATTTCGCGCAGATGCCCGTCATAGTAGGTGCTGCTGATATGGTTGTTGATCCGCTCAGTGAAGCCGGCATCACCCAGATAAGCAGCAACCTTGTCGTGTTCCTGCTGAGTGAACCCGACAGAGAATGGTACAGGCCGGACCTCACTGTGCCGCAAAGCGGCTGTCACGCGTTCGCGTCGGTTCATTGTCATCCCTCCTTGTGCAGCTTCTGGCACTCCGGGCAAAAATAGATATTGCCGCCGAGGTATGCTTCGCGACGGATCGCGTCGCCGCAGACAGGGCAAGGTTTTCCGGCAGTTTTTGCGGACAGGATCGTCTGGTAGCTGCCGCTGTTGCCGAACAGGTCTTTTTCAGTATCCCGTCCGCCTTTTGCGCTCATATCCCGCAGCGTATTTTTGATGGCGCTAAATAGAGAAGACCATTCCTGCTCTGCCAGGGTGTTCATTTTTCGTTTCGGATGAACGCGCGCGTTGAAAAGGATGTCTTGCAAAACGCCGTTCCCCAGTCCCGGTATCCGCTGTTTTGTCGCCAGATAAGCTTTCGCGG
This sequence comes from Bacillota bacterium, assembly GCA_033549405.1. Lineage (GTDB taxonomy): Bacteria > Bacillota > Clostridia > Saccharofermentanales > UBA5734 > JAAYBY01. The sequence goes on from JAWSUP010000147.1 coordinate 1,901, forward strand.
AGAGTTTGCTGTCCGATTCTGCATACAGTGACTGGAAATAGTTCAGATCAAAATCATGGGACAGTGGATTTGGCTTACTGCGCGCGCATTCATTGTAGCCTTCTGTCTGGCCCGCTCCCAAAGCCCACAGAGCTCCGTACATCTGGACACTGCAGACAAGCGCTGAGCAATCGTCAAACGTGACATGCAACTGGTGCTTTTTTGGCAGCTCATCACCCGGAGCATAATAACGGACATTGGTCCCGTCACAAAATACCAGGCGCATATCCTCAAACTGTACCTCGACCATACCGCCATACGCAGCTGCAGCTATAATCCTTTTCCCGGCAAGCAGGCTCTCGTAATTTTGCGGATCTCCGGTAAACCAGGCGAATTTATGCGGCGACTGATTGGTTATGACAGCTTCAACCTTCCGCCCTGTCAGGGTTTCATTGATCTGGCGCGCCAGGTTCTGACTTTCAGGTATTTCGATCATTTCCCATGCCGCCTTCCTTTCAATGTCTTGTTGCCAGCTGCAGCCGGATGATCTCATCTTCTCCCGGATACTGTTCGCTGTCCGGGATCAGGTTCTGGCGCTCGATGAAATCCACCGCCTGGGCCAGCCCTTGCTCCAGCGACGTACGGACCCGGAAGTCCGGGATGTCGCGGGCAATCTTTTCGCCGGACAGATAGCTGTTGTAGCGATAGCTGTACAGAAACAAGTCGCTGACCTTGAAGGTTGCGCTTTGATTGGCCAGCATCGTTTCCAGAGGGACTTCGATCATTTCGCTCTCCCGACCGACGACTTTCATCATCGTTCGGTGATAGGTTTGCCAATCATAAGGTTTGAGCCCGACCATATTATAGGTCTGCCCGATGCAGACGCTCTGCTCGATTGCACCGGCAAAGGCATATGCGGCATCGTCAGCGTGCAGAAAATTGCGCATGATATACGGATTACCGGTGATGATCGGCTTTCCTTTGCGGATGCGGTCTATCCAGACATTGTCCATGCCGATCTGGCGCACCAGTTGTTTCATCCGGCCAAATGTCACTGAAGGACGGATGATCGTCACCGGATAGCGCTTCTCCAGGTATTTTCCGAGCAGGAAATCCTCTGCCTGCCGTTTGATCAAACCATACTTCCAGGTTGGCAAGGTCAGCGAGTAATGCTCGCAAATCGGCATTTCAGCGGCCGGCAATTCGCCATAGATGCCGGCAGTCGAACAGAAGACCAGTCTGCCAACATCAGGGAACGCAGCATAATCGTCCTGGGCATCCTGGAGATCACGGCAGATCATATCGATGGCAAAGTCATAGTTCCCCTGCCGCATCAACTGGATGTACGCTGTCCGATCCGTCCGGTCGCCGATGACGACCCTGGCATCCGGATGTGGCGGCAATACGGACTGGCCCCGACAGTAAATGCTGACGTCATAGCCACGATCCAGCAGCAGTCGGACAATCGCAGTGCTCATGTTTCCGGTTCCGCCTACGACCATAACGCGCTGTGCCATATATATCCCTCCACCTGCTCATTGCTGAAAGATCTGCCTTAACAAAACCACAACACATAGTGCTTGTCAACGTGCGAAGGTAGCGAACATATCCGGTAGAAGATACCATCGCCGCCATGCGCAAAGCAGTCATGGAGGGTGCTGATGCGTAGAAGAATAAGCTGTATGCGGTAAAAACCACTGGCATCGCATGGGAAATGCTTTCAGATACTGCTGCCTGCCAGCAACAATGACCTTTGTCCCGCACAGCAAGATATTGCTAAAAGATGCCAATATTTCGTCACCCGCCAAACGCAACATTGCTATCGCTGATTCTGCGGAACATCTATAATAAAGGCAGGCAGAAGCTGCCGGAAAGAGGTGTCTAGAGATGGAACGTTTACTTGAGATTGGCAAGATTGCGGCAAAAGCGGCATCAGATATCAAGGACTCCAGGCTGGGAATCGGCTTTGAAAAACTGGATCGCGATGTGTTTAATCCTGAAAAAGCATATGACAAGGTGGCTGCCATCGGCGTCAAATGGGTCCGGTTGCAGTCCGGCTGGGCCAGAACCGAGAAGGTGAAGGGCGTTTATGACTTTGCCTGGCTGGATTCGATCGTCGACAACATGATCAGCCGCGGACTCAGACCGTGGCTGTGTCTGTGCTACGGTAACGGCCTCTATACCGAGTCAGCCAATGCCTATTTCGGCGCCGTCGGCTGCCCGCCCATTTTTACCGAAGAAGAAAAGACGGCATGGGCCAACTATGTCCAGGCGACCGTCGCCCATTTCCAGGATCGGATCACCTGGTACGAGGTTTGGAATGAGCCAGACGGCAAATGGTGCTGGAAGCATGGCGTCAACGCCGAAGAGTACGGCCAGTTCGTGGTCGACACGGCTGTCGCGATCAGGCATGTCTATCCGGAAGCCCGGGTTATCGGCGGCGTGATCTGTGTGCGTGAGATCGGTTTCCTGAATACTGCGCTGAAAACGGGCATGGCGCAGGCTATTGACGCCGTTTCTTTCCATGAGTACACAGCGGCTGAGCATAAGGTTTTCGAACGGGTTGCCGTGCTGCGCGCTCTCTGCCGGCATTACAATCCGAAGATCGAGATCATCCAGGGCGAGTCAGGCTCCCAGTCCCGCAGCGATGGCGCCGGCGCCCTCAAAGGCGGTGCCTGGACGCCGAGAAAACAGGCCAAACAGCTGGCGCGCCATACGATCGCCGACTTGATCAGCGATGTCACTTTTACCTCGTATTTCACAACCGTAGACATGATCGAAGCGCTCAACGGTCTGGTCGGCCAGAAGGCATCTTACCTGGATTACGGCTACTTCGGCGTCCTTGGCGCAGATTTCGACGAGAATGGCTTTTCCACCGGCGAGTACACGCCCAAGCCATCATACTATGCGCTGCAGACGATCAGTTCGATATTCGCTGAAGAAGTGGCTCCTGCCGACCTGCCGGTCATCCGCCTGCCGCGCGAATCAAAGAGGATCTTCGGGCGCGACTGCGATGACTTTTCGATCATCAGCGGCGGCTTTCGCAAGCCGAACGGATCATGCGCCTTCGCCTACTGGAATTCCACCGACCTGATGACCACCGAATTCGAGTCGACAATCACGCTGCAGGCAGCCACACTCGGCGATGACATCAGGCTGGTCGACCTGCTGAGCGGCACCGTATACCGGCTGCCCGACAGCATCCTGGAAAAGCAGCAAGACGGCTGCGTCCTGCTTAAGAACCTGCCGCTCACCGACTACCCGCTGCTCCTGACCTTCGGCGATTTTCTGTAAGAAATAGTATTAAGGGTCTGTTTAGAAGCAACCTGCTCAATGATTCTCCCTCAGGATTGACCTTTGGCGCCAATCCTGAGGGAGAAAGACCAACTGATTTTCTGACGATGTAAGGTCGCGTCAGCGGACCAGGCTGCGCCAGACAATATCATATTCGTTCTCATCGCAGATCAGCAGAATGGTGTCATCGGCCTGCAAAACCAGGTTGCCATGCGGCATTTCGACGGTGCTGTCCTGCCTGATGACCACGACAACCCTGCTGCTGCCTGGAAAGCGATAATGCTGAAGTGGCTTGCCACAGGCAGATGAACGACGGGACAGCTTGAATTCAACAATTCGCTTGCTTGTTTTATCTATGCTGAAAATCGCCCGCATGCCCGCATAATCGATCACCTGCTCAATGATATCCGCCAGAATCTGGGTTCCGGAGTAGATGCGATCGACGCCCATCCGATAAAACATTTCCGCGTTTTTGGGATTGTTGACCCTGGCGATCGTAATCTTGATATTGAAACATTTCTTGGCGATCTCGCAGCCGATCAGGTTGTTTTCATCATTGCCAGTGGCGGCAACATAGAAGTCAGCATCATAACTGCCTGCATTTGCCAGCATCTGCATGTTCGTCCCATCGCCAAGAAAGACCTGGATATTTTCAAATTCATTCGCAATATTCTCGCAAACATTCTTGATCTCATCGATCACAACGATTTCATGACGATAGGGTCGCAGCATTTTGATGAGATAATAAGCCAGCTTGCCGCCGCCAACGATTATGATCCGCATTTTTGATCCTCCCTGCCTTGTGTCGACCACACGCGCTGCAGCAAAACCGATATTTGATCGCTGATCAACGTGACCAGCGCATCCGCCGGCTGGTTTCCCGTCAGCACCTGATCGATTCCAGCATCTTTAAAGAAGTCTGTAAACAGCGGATCGTTGCACAGGGCGATGGTGTATACATCAGCATGCAAATGCTTCGCTTCATGGCAAAGCAGCAGATTGTCCAGATCATTGTCGGATATGGCCAATACGGCCAGAATTGATGCCGGCAGCGGTACGTGTGGTTCTGGAATAAGGCAATAACGCAAGCCTTGTTGCTGCAGTAAGGGTTCCAGTCTGTCCAGCAATTGCTCAGCCTGTTTCGCACAGTAAAGCAAGAGTGATTTTTCCATTTTCGCAGCAGGGCTGTCGATGAAACCGCCTTTCTGAAAAAACGCATCAAGCCAACTCATGATCAAGTATCCGAAAAGCACGATGCCGATTGCGGCAAAAATGATAAGAATTATCACATTGCATGCCTCCTGTTTTCAGGATAGGCAATGCCTTGTAAATACTGTGTCTGTATTTACCCTTTTCGCGCTAATTTTTTGCTAAGATTGCATCGATGGCGTTCAAGAACCTTTTTTCTCGTTGAAATGGCTCGCTCGAAGACAGGAACAGACGCTTTTTCATCTCATAATCGCACGCGTCTTGTAGATCACCGGCCTAACGACGTATACTTGTTTCAGGAGGATTTAGCATGTTGATAAAAAGCCCTGGAAAACTGCTGATCAAACTCATCAAGACACTGGTGGTATTCGCGCTGGCTGCAGGCAGTTCGTTCCTGGTCAGTCTCCTGGGCATTGGCAACGAGAGCATCATCATGGTGTTTCTCCTGGGTGTGTTATTCACGACAGTTCTGACAAGCAGCTCAGCCTACGGCATCATCGCCTCTATCATGAGCCTGATGCTGTTCAATTTCCTCTATACGGATCCGCGCTATACTTTTATCGTCTACAGCAGCCAGGACATAATCCTGCTCCTGTTTTTTCTGGTGACAGCCGTCGTGTCCGGCTTTGTGACGTCGCGACTGCAGCAGCAGAAAGAATTGGTTGCCCAAAACGAACTGACCACGCAAACGCTTTATCACATCGCCTCTGGTTTTCTGTCAGTCAACGGTAAACGGAACATCATCATGCAGGGTATCGCCTATATCCACGAGTTCGTTGCCAATGACTGTGTCGTTCAGCTCGATGACAGTGACCAGCTGTACATGAATCTGTCTGCTGAACCAAACAGGTCTTGTCGACAGTACCCCATCCTCAGCGCGCAAGGCCATCTTGGTGTGATGCGCATCTATGCCGGAACCACAGAGCCAACCAGTCAGACTGAATTGATCATCCAGGCCGTTGTGACCCAGCTTGGCATCGCGCTTGACCGGGAGAAACTATACAGTGAACAGGGTAACATCCGGCTGGCCATGGAGCAGGAGCGATTGCGCGCAACCTTGCTGCGTTCAATCGCCCACGATCTCAGAAGTCCGCTGACAGCTTTGTCCGGCGCCGGAAATCTTCTGGCCGATGATTATGACAATCTTTCAGACGAAATGCGCAAGAAACTGGCTGCCGATATCAGCGAGGAAATCGCCTGGCTGATCAGCCTCGTGGAAAACATCCTGAATATGACCCGGATCAATGAATCCCAGCTGATCCTGCACAAAGATGATGAAGTGATCGATGATGTGGTCAGCGAAGCGATCGTGCATGTCGACAGGCTGCTCAAGGATAGGAAATTCAGCGTAACGCTGCCAGATGAAGTCGTGACCGTCCAAATGGATGGACGCCTGATCGTGCAGGTGCTGATCAATCTGCTGGAGAACGCGATTCGCCACACGCCCCCTGACAGCGATGTTTCACTGACAGTAACGACGCATAAAGACAAAATTGCAGTTGCTGTCGCCGATACAGGAGAAGGCATCGACGAGAGCATCGCTGCTAGTCTTTTTGACCGGTTCGTCACCATAAGCAAAGCTGTTTCCGATGGCAGACGCGGCATGGGCCTTGGCCTTGCCATCTGCAAAGCGATCATCGAAGCACACGGCGGGACAATCGCCGCAGAAGTGAACAAGCCCAAAGGAACCAGGATTATATTCACATTGCCGGTGGGAGAGAATTCATGGAAAGAAAATTGAAGATCCTTGTCATCGAAGATGATCCTTATATATCGAATTTCATCTCTGTCTCGTTGAAAAAAGATGGGCACACCGCCCTGATTGCCGATACGGCAGCAGCCGGCTTGTTTCTTTTTACTTCCCACCATCCGGATATGATTCTTCTGGACCTGGGATTGCCGGACCGGGACGGACTCGATGTTATTCATGAACTCCGGAAATTTTCAGACATCCCGATTCTGGTCGTATCAGCCAGAGGGCAGATCAATGAAAAAATCGAAGCCCTCGATCTCGGGGCAAACGATTACATCACAAAACCATTTCACATGGGAGAGCTGATGGCACGGGTTCGTGTGGCTGAACGCAACCAGGCCAAATCATCAAAAGAACCGGATGAGACCGTCTATGTCTGCGACTATTTACAGGTCGATTACGAAAAACGCAAAGTCACCATCGGTGATGAAGAAGTGCACCTGACACCGATTGAATACAAATTGTTAGTCCTTTTGATCCAGAACCGGGGCAAAGTATTGACACATAATTTCATCATGAAGCAAATATGGGGTTATGTGAGCAGCGATACCAAGAGTCTTCGCGTCTTCATGGCCAATCTGCGCAGGAAGATCGAGCGCAATACGGCCAACCCGCAGTTTATACTCACCGAAGTCGGCGTCGGCTACCGGTTTATCGATAAGTAAGGTGAAACATTATTCTTTGACGTTTATGAAATGTTAAGAAAAGCGTTATCTTCTCTCAGGATACACAGTGTTAAATAAAGACAGGCAGAGGTTATCGCCCGCCTGGCGGCCTGCCGGATAGTCAATACAAGATCTATCGGTTATGATGAACATGACCGAATCAGTGGGGAGTGACGAACGATGAAATTGAACAAAAAGGCCCTGGCACCTCTGTGCATCATCCTCGGAATCATCATGATGGCCTCAACGGCTTTCGCAGAGGTCATGACACGATCCGCTTATGATCAGCTCAAGGATGCCGTCAAGACCACATCCGCCCGCATGTCGGCCGGCGTCAATAATTACACGCTCAAGACGACCTGGTCGTTAAGCGGTGATGGTAAGGTGCTCATGAATGCTGTAACCAGCCAGAAGACTGACGGTACCAAGTCAGAATCATCCGGCGAGACAACCGACTTTCAAGGGCTGAAACAGATCAACTACAACTACAATGACACAGCGCAGAGTATCTGGTACAACAGCTTTGACGACACCTATTATGTTAATGAGTTCAGGAATGAAAGACTGGAAGACAACATCGACTGGACTGATGAATCCATGATCTATGATCCGCTGGCCGATGAGCATATCGCTGACCTTGAGCGCATTCTTGACGCCGCTGTCGGCAACCTGCGCAATTATGTGACCGTTGCCGTACAGGAAGACGGCAGCCGCATTTTTGCCGGCAGCCTGTCCGACACGCAGATCCCGGCTTTGATCAATGCAGTCGCCTCTTTCGCGACCAA
>JAWSUP010000148.1:0-9573 GCA_033549405.1 Bacillota bacterium
AGCGCCTATGACGATGTCGCCGAGATGATCGCCTCCGAAGGGGTTGGCGCGGTCATCGTCTGTACGCCGCATCCGGCACACGCCGATCCGGCCATCGCTGCAGCGAGGGCTGGCGCACATGTCCTCGTGGAAAAGCCGCTGGCATCGTCTCTGGAAGATTGCGACGCCATGATCCAGGCGACAAAGGAAGCCGGCGTCCTGCTGGGCGGCATCTGCCAACGCCGGTTCTACATACCGTCGCTGCGGGTGAAAAAAGCCATCGACGACGGCAAGATCGGCAGACCGGTCCTGGGAACAATCACGATGTTTGGCTGGCGTGATCAGGCCTATTACCGCAGCGACCCCTGGCGCGGATCCTGGTCAGGCGAAGGCGGCGGCGTCCTGGTCAACCAGGCGCCCCACCAGCTCGACCTTCTCCAATGGTACATGGGGCCAGTTGACGAACTGTTCGGTGTCTGGGCCAACTTGAACCACCCCTATATCGAAGTCGAAGACACGGCGGTCGCCATCATCAAATTCAGAAATGGCGGTCTCGGGAATATCATCGTCAGCAATTCCATGAACCCGGCCCTTTACGGCAAGGTTCACGTCTTTGGCGACAACGGGGCCTCAATCGGCGTCCAGACTGATGGCGGCGCCATGTTCATCGCCGGCGTCTCCACGATCACGGAACCGCCGGTCAACGATCTCTGGACAGTCAAGGGCGAAGAGGGAATGCTTGAGACATGGCAGCGCGAAGATTCTGCTTTCTTTAACAGCATAGACGCCATGAAGTATTATTATGAACAGCAGGATGCAGATTTTCTCAGGGCCGCCCTATCCGGCTCCAGGCCCCTGATCGATGGCGAAGAAGCGCGCAGAACCGTAGAGATTTTCACAGCCATTTACCGGTCGAATAGAGATCAGAAACCAGTGAAGTTCCCGCTGCAGCCTGAATACGCCGCTGATTTCGACGGGCGACTGATCTGATCGATTGCATCTGCAGTAGATCATCCACGGGTCTGCACCAAGGGGCTGCAAGGTAATAATCCGTTCAACAACTTACAACAGGCCCCTTACAGCTCCGCCATATACATGAAGACCTGATCGGGAAATCCCGGCAGCCCTTCATGGGCGAAGTCAGGAAAAATCGCCATTTTCTTCGGCGTCTGGATCTTGTTGTAGGCAGCGAACTGAGTTGACGGCAGGCAGACATTATCATTCAACGCGGTTCCCATGAATACGTCTGCTTCTATTCTGTCGACCAGGTGCTGGACATCAATGTAACCGAGTTTTGTGAAGATCTCCTTCTCATTTTTGTGTTCCGGATCAAACCAGCGGAAGTAATTGCGCAGCTCGTTGTTCTGGTTCATCTCCCAGGACCGCTGAAAGTCGCATAGACCTGGATAGGCGGGCGCCGCTTTGCGGATGCGCGGCTCCAGTGCGGCGCAGGCCAGCGTCAGGGCACCGCCCTGCGAATTACCCAGTGCGCCGACGCGTTTCTCGTCGACCTCTGGCATCTGCATGATGATGCCGGCCAGCTGAGCCGCGTCAAGAAAGATGTGGCGGAATAGAAGGTTTTCCGGCTTGTCGCTCAGCCCGCGGATCATGTGTCCGTGCAAGGTATTGCCGGTGACGCCTCCCGTATCCTCCGACAGGCCGCCCTGTCCACGACATTCAAGGGCTGCAACTGAAAATCCGAGTTGAACGAATTTCAGTTTATCGCTCCACTCTCCTGAATCGCTGGAGTAGCCGTGGAAAACAAGAATCGCCGGATGCTTTTCTTGAGGCGAAGCGGTCTTCGGCCGCAGATACTTGGCATGGATGCGGGCGTTCCGGACACCTGTGAAATAGAGATGAAAGCATTCGGCGCCAGGTGACTGAAACGAACTTGGAACAATTTCCACCTGAGGATCGACAGCGCGCATTTCCTGTAGGGCAATCTCCCAGTAAGCGGCGTGGTCTTCCGGTTTCGGATTGATTCCCTGGTAGACGTTAAGGCTGGTAAGGGGCATGTCAACTGCCATGGTGATAATCTCCTTCTGTTTCATTCAAATTTTAGACCTGAGCAAATGTGCAATAGAAAACCGCCAGGGTGAAGCGATCATCCCGGCGGCTTCCCATAAGTGGAGGAAAGTTATTTGTATTGCTCGTTGTAGAGCGTTTCCATCATGGTCTCATATTCTTCCAGCCCGGCGTCATTGAGCGCCTTGATGTAAGCGTTCCAGTCTTCATCGCTGTTGGGATCTAGCAGAGCGGTTTGAAATTTAAGAATGTATTCAGCTCTGACTGTCCCCAGCATCGTTTCCAATTCGGCCTTTCGGGTTACCTTATCATCAGGGATCTTTAAAGCCAGTTTGGTGCGAACGCCGATAGCTTTTGGATCATTCAGCGCAGCATCGCCGAAGCGTTTCCAGGCATCACTGTTGTAAATGGCTGTAATGGCATCGCCTGACCACGCAGTAATTGACGTCAGACCAAGATCATTTTTGGTCGGCATGCCGTTCTTAAGAGAACCTAGCGGGTCTATAACGTCAGTGTTATAAATGGGGGTGCCATTTGCGTCATATTTGAAGGTTTCACCTTCCACACCGAATGTCTGCCAGACCAGGCCTTCTTCCGTACAAGTCCAGTTGAAGAAATCCAGCATCCGCTCAAGCAGGCCGTCCGTTTCAAGAACTTTGTCGGTCAGGAAACTGCCCCAGTTCTGGGCAGAAACGCTGAGCTCATAATACTTTTTGTCAGGATTGGTATAGAGGACTTTTTCGATAGCACTCCAATCGGGATTTTTATTCAATTCGCCGGTTCCTGCTCTTGTGAAGTTATTCAATGAAACATCCCAAGTCACGTTGCCATATACGAGACAGGGATTTGAAGTGGCAAACCGTTCCTCGAACTGAGCGCTGGAAACAGTAGCAAATTCCGGTTCAATATATCCTTTTGAGTACAATTCATAGAACAGGATCAAGGCTTCACGATATTCGTTGGCAGCCTGGTAATAAGCCTGGTATTTACCTGTTTTCGAATTGATAAATGGAAAAGAGCCTGTTAAATAACGGCATCCCATGAAACAATTTTCCCATTTATCAGCGATCGGGAGTGAATCCGGATAAATTTCCTTCCATTTTGCACACAGCTCTAAAATGTCATCGGCTGTTTCAGGAATTTTCAGATTGTTATTTAGTATAAGGTCTTCCCTGCAAAGCCAGGCAGCAACAGCTATCCAGGCACGATATTGTGGTAGAAAATAGAGTCCCCCATCGTCATAGCACCGTGACATCACATCTTTTTCCCATTGTTCGTCGGTATATAGTGCCCGATAATCGGGCAACTGGTCCAGATAGTCGAAATAGTTGATGAAGTAACCATCGTAGGCCGGCGTATGGTAGACGCCATAACTGTCAGAGTATAGCCATTCTGGATACTGGCCGGAGGCAAACAGCAGCGGAACTTCGGTATTGGCAGCGGTATAGGTGCCGAAGATATCAAGCTTAATGTTGTAGTCTTCCAGAAGCTTTTTGGCAAGATAGTTATCTTCAATAAAGGTACCTGATCCCATATAGCTGATGTTCATTGTTTCTTGTTCGCTATAGGGCAATGTGCTTGATGCTGTCGTTTTTGCTATCGTAGTTGCTTTTGTAGTATTGCTCGTTGTGTTCGCTGTAGTTAATGTTGTATCGGTCTGTGTACACGCCGCCAGAGTTCCCAGCAAAGCAAGCACAAGCAGGCAAATAAGAATTCTTGTCGCTTTTTTCATATTTCACAACTCCTTTTTTATTTTCTGTTTATGCTTGCACAGCGATCCGGCCGAAACCACTGTTTCAAACACATTACAGTTTTTGATAAAGCGGCGCTAATGGCTCATCCTTTCAATGACCCAATCATTACGCCTTTGACAAAATATTTCTGGATAAAGGGATAAACAAGCAGCATCGGCATGATACCTATAACGATCGTGGCATATTTGATCGCATCCTGAGTAACTGGTTGATCATTCATCCCATGCAATGCTGAAAGCTCCTGGGCCAGGAATTCCTCCATGACAATCCTGCGGATTAAGAGCTGCAGCGGATACTTGTCGACTTCTCGCAGATAGATCATGGCGGCAAACCATGAATTCCAGTGCGACGACAGGTAAAAAAGGGCGATCGTAGCAATGCCTGCTTTGGCGACAGGAATGATGATGCGCAAAAAGATCGTAATGTCGCCGGCTCCGTCAACATGTGCCGACTCATCGAGTTCCAGGGGAATGCTCGCGAAAAAGGTCCGCATGATGATCAGATTCCAGACAGCGATCGCACCGGGCAACACCATGGCCCAGATCGTGTTGTACAAACCCAGGTTGATGACATTCAGATAAGACGGAATCAGACCGCCGCCGAAGTACATTGGGATCATGACATAGATCATGTAGAATTTCCGGAAAGCCAGCCTGGGCCGGGAAAGGGCAAATCCGACCATTGAGGTACAGATGACATTGATGATGGTGCCCAATACCGTGTAGTTGACTGAATTTTTAAATCCGTTCATGACATTGCCGGCAGCGAAGATCGAGCGATAGGCGCTGATATCGATGTCTTTGGGATAAAAGGATATGCCCTGACGATAGGCGACCGTACTACTTAGGGAAACCGATACGATATGCAAGACCGGGTAGAGAATCAGGACCACAAGCGTGATGAGCGTCGTGTGGATGATAAAGTCCAGAAGTTCAAGACGGTTTTTATGCTTTTTAATCTGTTTCGCGGGCATAGCGGCCTCCTACCAAAGACTTGTCTCAGTAAATCTGCGGGCCAGCGAGTTGGCAAACACAACCAGCATGACATTGATCACGTTGTTAAACAGGCCAACAGCGGCAGAGAAGCTGAATCTGCTATCTAGGAGCCCAAGGCGGTAAATATAGGACCCAATGACATCGGATACAGAATAAGTTGTCGGCTGATAGAGCAAAATAACTTTTTCTGTATTGACACTGAGGATGTTGCCAAAGGACAGGATCAGCAGGATGACAATCGTGGGCATGATCGATGGGATCGATATATAGCGCATCTTCTGCAGGCGCGTCGCACCGAAAATCGTGGCAGCTTCATACATGTCCTGATCAACGGATGAAAGTGCTGCCAGGTAAATAATGGCACTGAATCCGATACCCTGCCATATGCCGGAGCTGATGAAAATTGTACGGAAATACTGCGGGAAAATGATGAAATAGATCGGCTTGCCGCCCAGAGCAACGATAATGTTGTTGATCAGGCCGTTGGTGGGGGACAATATCAGCAACAGGACGCCGCAGACAGCGACAGTGGAAATGAAATGCGGGATGTATGAAATCGTCTGGACTGTTTTTTTGTATGTTCCATTCATGGGTTCATTGAGAAACAAGGCCAGAACAATCGGCGGCCAGAAAGACCAGGCAAACGAAAACAGGCTGAGAACCACCGTGTTCCTCAGGATCGTGCCGAAATATGGATTGGTGATGAAGCTGACGAAGTGTTTGAGGCCGACCCAGGGGCTGCCGAAAATACCCAGACGGATGCTGTAATCTTTGAAAGCAATGATGACGCCGTACATGGGGATATAACAAAAGACGAAGAAGTAAATAAGGCCAGGCAGCATAAGGAACTGCAGGCTCAGGCTCTGCCGGAACATTTTGGCACTTCTACGCAACTTTGACATCTGAACACGCTGCCGCAGCGCTCCTGGCGATTGTGATATTTCTGCCATTATCTGTCGCCTCTACCTTCTCATCTGCCTGTGTCCTTCTTGCCATGCTTTCTGTCTCCCGCAAAGCGCAATAATTTGTTAAAGAAAACCAGCATTGAGCAAAAATGAATAGCAGTTTATGTGCGAATTGTAAATTTACTGTCATTAATTGTAAAGCGTCGATTCTTGAAGACACAACATTTCTTATTCATTACCATGCCTATGATTTTTGATTCCTTCAGGCTGTATGTCAAGAATTGTATGGTACCGAACGTGCTATCGATGCTATGATCCAAGTTAGTGATAAAGCCAGTCCGGGCATTAACAGCTCCAGAGGAGGTCAACATGTCACATACAGTATCAATGATTGCAGCCGGTGACCTGTGCACCATGGCGCCACTGGATGCGCTGATCGGAACAGACGCAGAAGCCATGATCTTTTCCGACATTCGTCCGCTTATCGACAGCACGGACATCAGTCTGGTCAACCTGGAAAATCCGCTGATTGACGGCGGTACACCAATTGCCAAGGCAGGACCGAATCTGAAAGGAGCTGAAGCCGGTGTCAGCCTGATCAGGGCAGCTGGGTTCAACTGTGCGATCCTGGCCAACAACCATATAGGGGACTTCGGTTCTGAGGGGGTCATGCGGACGCTGGAAGTTTTGAAAGGCGCGGGAGTTGAAACAGTCGGCGCCGGAGCGAATCTCAGCGAAGCCGCCATCCCCTGGATTGCTGAACGTAATGGTATGCGGGTCGCGGTCCTGGCAACTGCCGAAAACGAATTTGGCGGCGCTTCGGACAGCACACCAGGCAGCAACGGCTATCAGGCCAGCCGGATAATCGGCGCCATCTTCGCCGCTCGTCAGAAGACCGATTATGTCGTCATCGTCATGCACGGCGGCAATGAGCTGAACCCGGTTCCGTCTCCAGTCGTAGTCGACCGATACCGCAGCTTCATCGATGCCGGGGCTGACTCCGTGATCGGCATGCATCCGCATTGCCCCCAGGGATTTGAAGTTTATCGCGGTAAACCGATTTTTTACAGCTGCGGCAACTACCTTTTTGGCTATCCCGGACAGGGTTCACCCCTGAGCAGCTGGTACTATGGCTATCTGCCCCGGATTGTTTTCGACGGTCCACAAACCAGCCTGTCCGTGCATCCTTACCGGTTCTCGCCTGAAGGGGATAAAATCACGCTTCTGACGGGTGCAGAGAAAGATCGTTTTCTCAATTATCTCGATCGCATCTCGGCCGTCATTGCCGATCCGCAGGAACTGCAGAAGCATTACGAAGGCTGGTGCGTCCTGGAAGGTGGCAAGCTCATACATGGTCTGCTCCATGAAGGCAAACCAATCGATCCGGGCACAGGTCCGATTACTGACAAGCCAACGCTGATCATGCGCAATATTCTGACATGTGAAGCACACAATCACCTGGCAAGCACTTATATGAGGATGGTGTGTGACGGCAGACTGGAGACATGCAGGCAATATATTCAGGATGTCAAGGACAGACAGCAAATCCCCTGATCAATGATCAGGGGAACGGATTCGCGTGAATTGCGCGAAGATGTAAAGCTTTTGGGGATCTGTAGAGCAAGTTAGTTCTGTGCATTCCCTAAACAGAATGCGACTTGGCATAATCACTCGGGTTGCAGCCATTAACCCTGCGGAAAGCGCGGCTGAAGGTCATCACGTTGGCATAGCCGATCTCCTGGGCAATTTCCTTGATCTGCATCTTGCCGATCAGTGAACAGGCGAGCTTGATACGCTTCCTTTCGATGTATTTCGAAAAGTTGTCTCCTGTCTCATCCTTGAACAGGTGGGACAAGTATGTCTCCGAAAGGCCAAAGCATTCGGCTACACTGGCAAGGCTGATGGATTCGTTCTTATATTCTGTTTCGATATAAGCAATGATCTTGCCGATCAGCTCGCTCTTGTAGCGTGTCCGCCGTTCCAGTGTTTCACTGCATATTTTCTCAAATAACGAGATGATGTCTTCGAACTCGTCTTCGATATTCTTTTCAAATGGCGGTGAAATCAAGTCGGATAATTGCGACGCATCGCTTTCAATAACGGAGAAAGCTGTACAGTAAAGCTCATTAAGCAGTTGCCGGCACATCTGTGGTGTCAGTTTACGGTTGACAAAATTCTCATAATAGAGCTTTCGCACCATCCGTTCGACTTCCTCGAAGCGGCTGTTGCTCGCTGCGCTGATCAATGAATTTTTCATGTTTGTGGGGTAATAATAGAGTCCGCTTGTCTGCGGCAGTTCATAATACCAGATCACCGTCCGGCCAAGATACAGGTAGTCGATCACCTGCAAGGCTTCTTTGTAACTCTTGCTCAGGTTAGCAGCATCGCTGTAAATATTTCCCAGACCGAAGACGACATCGATATCGTGCTGATCTTTAAGCCGTTTAACAACCTGACGGGCGACAACATCCATGCGGTGCTTCAGATCTTCGTTTGTATTGCCGACACACAACATGATAATCTTTTTGTCTCCATAGTGCAGATAGAGACTGTCATCGACGACCACCTCGCCAACAGCTACCATTGCCTGGTCATGGTTTGTGAACGAATCCGGGCACCAGGTGATTTTAATCACAACAACCGTGAACTTCTTGTCGCTGAGATCCAGATCGATGTACCGCATCGCTTCGGTAATATCCTGATCATGGAAGTAAACGCCGCTGATCAGGCTCTCGAAAACGGTGCTGTGCATCATTGGCTGCAGAGCGTCCAGTTTGCTCTGCAGGACGCTGTTTTTGCGGGTGATATCACGCACATGGTGCTTGATCAGCTCGTATTCGTTCTGCTCAGCGGGATTGCCGGCTTTCAGCGAGCTCATAATGGTGCCGACCACTTCGCGCAGCGGCCGCATGTTCATCGTCGTGAACATCAGTGAGCAGACAAATCCGACCAGCAGGGCAAAGCACAAAAGCAGCAAAGTCTGGCGGAACTGGGATGAGACATCGCGCAAGATATAGTCCATGGGCACGACTGATATGTAATGCCATCCGTTGCTGCCTGATACCTGGCTGGTGACAATCATGTCACGTCCGTCGATCTGGTGATAAAGACTGGTTTCGTTCTCGACCGGTTTGACAGCGGACACGAGCTCTCCTTTGATTGAGGCGATGATTGTGCCCTCATTGTCAGCTATATAGGCATAGCCCTCTTTGCCGATATCGATGCTGTTCAGCAGCATCGTGATTTTCGCCTCATCGAGCAGCAGTATGATATAGTCGCTTTCTTCGCTCCGGCTAGCCGGCATCAAGGCGCAGATATAGGGAATGACCCGGTTGTTGCCGCCATTATAGCGGATTGTTGTCGCCGGCAGGAAACTGCCCTTGTTGTTCTGGATCATGAGATCCAGCCAATCGTCTTCGGACAAGTCGCCATAGGCGAAGAAGGTGTTGTAGAACCGATTCGTTGTATAAATCGTGGTTGATGCAACAATATAGTCATAACCATCGAGAACAACAAACATTTCAGTATAAAAGTCATTGTTGACTTTGAAGGAGTTCAGGTTCTTCAGAAGCCTGACTGAGTGGTAATACACCTGGTTTCTCTTCATCATTGAGCTGTTGCTGATCAGGACCAGTGATTCATCCATGCCAACGACCGAGACTGTCTTGATGGCATGGCTCAGGTAACTGGAGACCACCTCGGCGTTTTGTTCAAGCACTTTCTGGGCATTTTCCACAGAGATGTCAATAACCGTATTGCGTGTGCGGATCGACGTCATGATAGCTGCCGAAAAAGGTATGATCAATAAAAGGACATATGTGACCAGAAAGCGCATGGCTGTTCTGTTTTGTTGAATTAAACCGTAACTTTTACTCTGTTGGTAATAGGATAGCACCGACCACACTCCTGGTCCAG
>JAWSUP010000149.1:0-9557 GCA_033549405.1 Bacillota bacterium
CATTGACCGGGCAGCAGAAGCAGTCACTGCATCAGCTTGTGTCTGCCAACCATTCGAATTGGCAAAATCTGAACGAAAACCTGTCCGGTCTGATCCAGTCTCTATCTCAGGGGCAGAAGACGCTGCAGGCAGATCTGCTTACAGACCAGAAGCAGAGCCTGGAAGCGATCCGCAACGAAAGCCATGAAGTCATCAGCCAGATGCAGACCCAGTATACGACGACACTGTCAGACCAGAGCCGCAACCAGAACGAAGCACTGGATGTTATCCAGAAGAAAGTGCTTGAGTCTGTCCAGCTCGTTACTGAGACGGTCACCCGGCTAACGGATGATTTGCATGCATCCCAGCAGGAAACCCTGACCAAGCTTAACGACAACCAGGCAGTGCTCCTGAGCACACTCGATGAGCACCAGTCAGCTGCCCTGGAGACGATGGACGGCCACTTGGTGAGCACACTCCAGGAGCTGAGTGGCAATCAGAATGCAGTCCTGCAAGAGCTGCAGGAGAATCAGACGCTGTCACTGCTGGCGATCAGCGACACCCAAAAGACGTCGCTCCAGGAAATCAGCGACACCCAGAAGACGTCGCTCCAGGAGATCAGCGAAAGCCAGATGGCATCGCTCCAGGAGATCAACGATACGCAGAAGGCGTCGCTTAAGGAAATCAGCGAACACCAGGCGACAGCTTTGCAGTCGATCAACGACAACCAGAGTGAAGCATTGTCCGGATTCCTGGGTCAGCAGAT
Organism: Bacillota bacterium; assembly: GCA_033549405.1. Classification (GTDB taxonomy): domain Bacteria; phylum Bacillota; class Clostridia; order Saccharofermentanales; family UBA5734; genus JAAYBY01. The sequence continues at coordinate 746 of JAWSUP010000149.1, forward strand.
CACCGCACTGGACGCCATTCGCCAGAGCCAGCAAGATGTCCTGGAGCAGATCAGCCAGCGCCTGGCAAGCGGCCTTCAACAGATCGATACAGCCCAGCAGGAGGCATACGGCCTGTTCAGCCAGACGCATCTGGACGCTATTTCATCACTGGCCAAACAGCAAAGCGAAGGGGTTCATGAACTCCTCAGCCAGTTCTCCGGCCAGGTGTCCGATATCCTGTCGGAGTATCTCTCGCCGGTAACGACGCGTCTGGAGGATTCAGCCGAAGCCCTCATCGCAGCCCAGACTTATGCCCACGATGTCCAGGAAGCGCTGGCATTGCAGAAAGAGCAGTCGCGTGTCCTTGAAGAGAGCATCCGCGATGTCCTGGCGCAATTTGTCGAAACGCGCCAGAACATGATGGGCGATATCAATTCCATGGAGCAGTCGACCCGGATCATGGGCGAATCGGCCGCCACCATGAGCGCCATCTACTCCGGCAGCCAGACAGGCCTCAACGACGCCATCACACGCATGTCGGACGATATGCTGTCCTTGTCGGATGCGCTGCAGTCTGTGCTTAAGGGATCGGCTGAACAGACGAAGCAGCTCCAGGAACAGGCCAACGAGGCGTACGAGATCAACCAGCAGCACCTGGATGCAGTCGGCGGCCAGATCGACATCCTGACCAACGACCTCGCCACCCGCATCGATCAGCTCATGATTGGTTTTACGCAGCTGACAGAGGATCTGATCCACAATGTCCAGAATACGATCGACAACCAGAACGACCAGCTGGGCAGCGGACTCAAAGCACTCACAGAGATCATGGCCGACGAGGCCCGCAGCATCAGCCTTTACGCCCAGCAGATCAACATGGACATCAACCAGCTTAACAGCACGTTGGGTGAAGCCGTCACGGGCTTTTCCAGCGGTATCCAGCTGGAGCTGTCCAGTGTCCTGTCGCGCTTTGACGGGGAGACGGCCGACATTCTGCGCCGTTTGTCGGTCGCAGCCTCCGAGATCGGTGATGCCGTCGAGATCCTGCCTGACATCATCCGCAACCGCAGCGGCAATGCTGAAAAGCAGAAATAATCGATAGTATAAACGATAGTTTTACACGGCTTAATATTCTGCACTTGCCAGATTAGCAAAAGGCATATATTCTGGTAATACACACCATCCATTGGCTTGTTTTTTAACCTGATTCTGCAAATATACCGATAAGGGGGCATTATTTCAAGGCCAATGCTACAGCCGGGTGAATTACAACTTCATCATGTCCGTCAGGAGATCAGCCGTCAGGTTGCATTTCCCGAAGAGCTGTCAAACTCGATCGATGAGCAGGCGGCCAATTCGTTGTTGTCTGAAGTGACCAATTGCCAGACGGCAGATGAGTTATTGTCCCTGATATTCAGCCTCAACCGTAAACGACTCAATGACCTTTTCGGCGCTGTCCTGGTGATATCAGCTGCTGCCGGAGAAGAGCCGTTTAACCGTCTTCTCGAAATATTCCAAATGCGCGCGACGCTGTCCCTGACCCAAACCGCCTGGGCTTTCTACCAGCGGCATTATCCCAACGACCGGCTCGGTCGCGTCCTATCAACATTGCTCAGAAGCCTTGATGACAAAGAGGAGAAGCCGCCCTTTTTGGCAGAACTGCAAGAGATAACCATTGACAATCTGCTGCCCAGACGTCTGGCTGAGCGCCTTGGTAAAAGTGTCGCTGCCCTGAGTGCAGCCCGACTGCCAATCTCGGAAGACATGATTCCCATCGCACGACTGCGTGAAAAATATCCGCTGCTGGCATCCTATACGTCGCTTTCTGCGTTGCCGAACGAGACGATGGCAGCCGATTGCATGCGCAGCGGCCTGTGCGGTTACATGGTCCGAATGGCCATCCTGCCTGACACATCGTTTGCCGCCGCTTTCCTGACCGCCTGGTTCCAGGAGGCAGCCGATCAGGAAATCCACCAGAATGGCGACCTGTTCATCCAGGCTTTGCGTATCAGCCGCCGCCCGTCGCAAATCAGCTTACTCGGCCGCTATCTGCGCGACTATCGCCTGTCCGCCAACTGGGACACGATTAACCGGGCGATCCTGGATCTGTTCGGCAAACCTGCCATGCAAAATGCCGACATACCAATCGATCTATCTGAAACAAAAAAAGCGATACCAAACGACCCGTTTGCACCCAAGCCGGATCGAAAACCGGTAACAAGCCAGATTTCATCGCCTGCCCCAATGCCGGCGCCTGAGCCAATCAAGCCCGTGGCTTCTGCCGAAAAGCAGGAGACCAGCCACAACAGCCTGCTGGGCTGGTTCCGTAGTCGCAAAAAAGATAAAGACGCGACTGCCAGGCCAGCGCAACCGGACCAGGTGGATCCCAAGCCGGAACTTAAGCCTGCCCCCCCGGAAACCGCCGCTCCAGAAAAAATGGAGACCGCAGGGAAAGACCATGAGCAGCTGTTTGCTGAATTACAGCAGACACTTCTGGATGGGATCCGCCTGCCAGAGATGCAAGAAGATCAGACAGATGATGTGATCTGGAAACAGCTCGACAGCGAAAGCGCCATCCGTTTCCGCCAATGGGCTTACATGGACGAGCTGTTTCGCCACAGCGGCAACAGCGAACGCAAGATGATCTTCTTTCGTCGTTACGCGCTCAAGATCCGGTCGGTCCAGCGCTGGGACGACAATACTTTGCTGGTGGACATGGACGGATTCTACATTGCCGATCACAATGGGGAAGAAGATAAACTCTGGTACTACGATGAGAATACAATTTCACTCCTGGCGGAAAATCGACATGGCCGGCCTGCACTCAACCAGCCGCAGCAAACGATGATCAACAGCCGGGATGCCATGCTGCAGGATACGATCAACAACATCGTCTGCCTGCCGCTGGATGCCGTCAACCTGCTCTACGCCCATGATTTCGTTCAGCGTGTCTACGAGGATCGTAAAAACCGCGTATCCTGATCAATATCCTTTCTTATGATATAATTGACATAGGCACATCTACAGAAAAAATCCACAAATTGGGTTTTATTTTTGCATATTTTAGGAGGCCTTCAGCTATGGACATCAAAGATCTGTTAGAAAAGTCGCTCAGCTTCGGTCTGGGCCTGGCAGCTTACTCCAAAGACAAGATCGAAGAACTTGTCGAAGAAATGGTCAAGCGCGGTGAAGTGGCCCAGAAAGATGCGCGTACAGTTGCCGGTGATCTGGTCAAAAAAGGCGAAGAGCAGCGCGACGAGATCCGTCGCCTGATCCGTGCTGAGATCGCCCTGGCGCTGAAGGAAGCCGGCGTTGTCGGCAAAGAGGACCCCGCAACAACGGACGATCAGCCATCGTCCTGAGAACTTGGATAAGCGGGCAGCAATTTCCGGCATCCGTCTCTTCAGGCGACGCCGCCATCTCAAGCGGTACCGCCAGATCATCAGCGTTCTGACCAAGAATGGTTTCGGCCTTCTGCTGGAACAGCTGGGGGTCTATGGTTATTTGCGCATTCGCCGGAGACAGACACAGGCAGAGCGCGACCAGACCGCTGAAAATGCGCGCCTGTCGATCGGCGAGCGCCTGCGCCGCTCGTGTGAGCAGCTTGGGCCGACCTTTGTCAAGATCGGGCAGATCCTGAGCACCCGTCCGGATGTATTTTCACCGGAAGTAGCCGGAGAACTGGAAAAGCTGCAGGATGCGGTCCATCCGTTTTCTTATGAGGAAGTCCGTCAGGTGATCAGGGAATCGTTCGACGAAGAGCCCGAGACCCTGTTTGCCGCCTTCGAAACAGAACCATTGGCAGCCGCATCCCTTTCACAAGTTCATCGGGCGCGCCTGCACAGCGGCCAGGCGGTCGTTGTTAAAGTCCAACGACCGGGCATCCAGGACCAGATCGCAATTGACCTCGAGATCCTGCAGGATCTGGTCCGCTTCATCGTCAATCACACCCATTATGGTGATCTGTATGATTTCGCTGGCATGGTCGAGGAGTTGGACCAGTCGCTGAACCGCGAACTTGATTTCAGAAAAGAAGGCGAGAACGCCGACCGTTTCCGTAAAAATCTCGCCAAGACCGAAAAGGCAGCTGTCCCGGATATCCGCTGGATCTACACGACAGAGCGTGTATTGACCATGGAATACATCGAAGGGCTGCACGTCACGGACCGGGACGCCTTGCAGGCGGCCGGCATCGACTGCTCAGATCTGGGCATCCGGCTTGCCCATTCCCTGATCAGCCAGGTGCTCGACGACGGGTTCTTTCACGCGGATCCTCATCCGGGCAACCTGACGATCCGACCCGACGGGACGATCGTCTTTCTCGATCTGGGCATGGTCGGCCACATCAGCCGCTCCCGCCAGAAAACGCTCTCGCGGATGTTCATCGGTATTGCCAGCCAGGACAGCCACCAGGTTGTAACCGCCATAGCAGAGATGGGCACCATGCGCCAGCGCGTCAGCCTGCGCCGTTTTGAGCAGGAAGTCGACAAACTCCTGGCCCATTACTTGTCGCTGCCGATCAATGAGCTGGATATCGGCGACCTTCTGGCTCACATCTTCCAGCTGGCCTATGTCTATAAAGTGCGGATTCCCGGCGAGCTGACCCTGATGGCCAAGATGATGATCACACTCCAGGGTGTCCTCGACCAGCTGGATCCTGACCTGAACCTCTTGATGATCATGAAGCCGGTTGCCAGTAAACTCATCTGGCGCTCCTGGTCGCTGGAAGACCTGGGGCATGACCTGCAGCGCGGCGCCCATGATTATGCTGAGCTCTTGCGCCAGTCACCGGGCTTTCTCCTCAATCTGCAGCACAAGATCGAAGACGACGATTTCAACCTGCAGTTTGGCATCAAGAACATGGACAAGCTGCAGAAGCAATTTGACCGCATCACCAACCGTCTGTCATTCAGCGTGGTCCTCTTGGCTGTCAGCATCATCATCGCCGGCATCATCATCGGCACCAGTCTTGGTGCCGTCAGTAACCCGGCGGTCAACCAGATCAATATCATCATCCTCAGGATCGGACTTGGTATAGCCGGCGTCATCCTGCTCGGTCTCCTGGTGTCGATGTTTCAGTCAAGACGCCCATAGGGGCTGTATCTTGTTCTCTTGCTCAATAAGATCACACAAAAGCGGTCGGGGACAGATTCTTCAAGGTCCTGTCTGCAGAAAATAACGGTTGAGATAGCGGTCAAGCGCTTTGAGATAGTCGGTTTGCCCGGTCAGGAAGCCGTCAGCATGACCAGCCTGTTCGATGACGGACACGAGCGTCAGGTCCGGATGGAGGCGTTCACGCTCAGAAGTGACAGACAAAGATGTCTCTGCCGTCAATTTCGTATCTTCAGCATAACGGATAAGGCAGACTGGCCTGTGGCATGCGCCCAGGATCGAATTGTGATTGACCCGCCCGATGTTGCCGGCTGACAGGCGGACTGCATAGGGGACCGTCAGGGCCAGAATATTGCGGTCAAACCAGCCTTTGTCCCGATACAGTGCCTTGATGGCATCATCTGGCGATACAGCGGGCGCATCCAGGATCATGCCGATGACATAAGACTGGTCGAAATCCAGCTTCTGGATGGCTTCCGTCAGCTGGTCGCGTTTTTCATCCGGAGCCGGCAACTGGTCCCAGGCGATCAGGGCGGCTGACACACCCGTGCCAAATCCGTAGAGCAGCACATCTGAAGTCGCGGCATGCCGCCGGGCAAAGCGGATCGCAGCGATGACATCGGCCCATTCTGCATAACCGAAACCGGACAAATGACCGTCGGACTGCCCGGTGTTGCGCAGGTCAAAAGAGAGGACATTAAAACCCAGATCGACCAGGTGGTTGTACAGTACCGGTGTTTCCAGACCGAACTGCAGCCGGTTCTTGCCCTGGTCATGCACGAAGATGATCGTGCTGACCGCTTTTTGGGGTGTCGTCATATACCAGCCGTAAAGCACCGTCTGCTCGTCCAGAGAAGGAAAACTGACCACGCTGAACGCGGGCATGATGTTGCTGTTAAAAGTCACAAGCGGCAGCGGTTCCTGACGCATGACCCGATCGGCCGTCACAAACGACCAGGCAACAATAAATGCCAGCAACAATGCGAAAAACGATAAGAGCAACACGACCGGCCGGACGAACTGGCCCGGTTTGCGACGAAAACTGATGCGGTTGATGCTTGTCCTCTGATCCAATATGCACCTCTGCCAGGCTGAATAACCGGGGCGGGAAGGATCTGTGCCTGATTATATCATGTGCCGGTCTATTTGTGGTAAAATTGAGGGCGGTCCGTGCTCAGCAGGCACGGCAAGGGAGGATCTGACATGAACCTGATCGAGGCATTCTTGTTTGGCATTGTCCAAGGCATCACGGAATTTCTGCCGGTGAGCAGTTCCGGACATCTGACCCTGCTTGGCAAAATCCTGGGCACAGAAGAATCCGCCATGCAGTCCTTCACCACCTTGCTGCATGCGGGAACCCTCATCGCCGTATTTATCGTCATGCGTCGCGAGATCATCGCAATTCTCAAGGACTTACTCGGTCTGCGCCTGCGCCTGATCATCCTGGCGACAATACCGGCGGTTCTGGCTGCCTTATTGCTGGGCGACTGGCTGGATCAACTGTTTGGCGGACGATTCCTGGGCTATTCCTTTTTGCTGACAGGGCTGGCACTGGCATCGATCCTCCTGAAAAGGAAACCGGTCGATGAGCAAAGGGATATCGGTTATCGCGAAGCGCTCATCGCAGGCGTCGGCCAGGCCGTAGCCATAGCCCCGGGCGTCTCGCGCTCCGGCATGACGCTGGCAGCGCTCCTTCACAGCGATGTCGGCCGCGAGAAAGCCATCCGCTTTTCTTTCCTGATGTCCATCCCGGCTATCCTGGGCGGTTTTCTCCTGGATGTCATCGACATGGTCAGGGGAGAAGGGGAAGCCCTGGCCGCTTTCGGCGCTGCCAATATCCTGGTTGGCGTCCTGGCAGCGGCTGCAGCTGGCTGGCTGGCCATGGAATTCATGCTGCGCCGCCTCAACCGGCGCGGCTTTCTCATCTGTGCGGTCTATGTCATTGTTCTCGGGGTCCTGGTCCTGATCGACCAGCGTGTGACCCATCTTATCTTTCTGTGAAAGGATTGAAATGCTGCTTTATGGCCTGTGAAAAGCGCGAACGTGACCGGTTGGTTTTAGGGATCGAGTCTTCATGTGATGAAACGGCGGCGGCTGTTGTCGTAAACGGGCGCAGGATCCTGTCCAATGTCATCGCCTCGCAGGCTGACCTGCATCGCCGTTACGGCGGCGTTGTACCGGAGATCGCTTCGCGCGTTCATCTGGAAGCCATCATCCCTGTCATCGACGATGCCCTGAAGCAGGCGGACCTGACCCTCGCCGATATAGACCTGATCGCGGCGACCCGCGGGCCGGGACTGGTGGGTGCGCTCCTGGTCGGGCTGACAGCGGCCAAAGGGCTGGCGCTTGCGACCGGCAAACCGCTGGTCGGCGTCCACCATATTGCCGGACACATGGCTGCCAATTACTTGTCCGATCCGGATCTCGAACCGCCGTTTCTGTGCCTGATTGTATCTGGTGCCCACAGTCATATCGTTCGGGTCGACGATTACGACGCCTGCACCATCCTGGCGCGCACGCGCGACGATGCAGCCGGCGAGGCCTTCGACAAAATCGCCCGGGTCATCGGGCTGGGGTATCCGGGGGGACCGCTCCTGGATAAAGCGGCCCGTGAAGGCCGCACCGATGCCATCACTCTGCCGCGCACGACGATGGGTGACAGCCTGGACTTTTCATTCAGCGGAGTCAAAACAGCGGCTCTCAACCAGCTGAACCGCTTGCAGCAGCAAGCCGGGCAGACTGGCCAGACCTGGCAGGACCTCGTTTCGCTGCCGGATTTCGCCGCCAGTTTCCAGCAGGCCATTGTCGACGTGCTGGTCGAACACACCTTCAAGGCGCTGGAGCAGACAGGTCTGAAGCGGCTGACCATCGCCGGCGGTGTCGCGGCTAACAGCTGCCTGAGGCGCTGCATGCTAGAGCAAGCAGATAAAGCCGGCATCCGCCTGTCTTGTCCGCCCCTGATCCTCTGTACGGACAATGCTGCCATGATCGCCGCAGCTGGTTATTATGCCTGGCGCAATGGCAGGACAGATGACCTGTCCCTGGATGCAGTTCCTTACCTTGAACTGGACGGGTGACCTGTAGATTGTCCGTAAAACTGATGTTAAAATAATACACAAAGAACTGTATATGCAGAATACCGTGTGGATTATTCAAAATGACAGACGTGGATAAGTGATCGGCAAAAATGTAAAAGTACGATAAAATCAAGGAATATGAATCTGGTCAATGCACCGGCCTGTGGATAAACCTGTGGATAGTGTGCATAAACCTGGTATATAGCATCCAATGGAGGAAACAAGATGGCTCAGGAAAAGAGCAGTCGCCGCATAGCGGAAAACCGCAAGGCGTACCATGATTATCATATTGAAGAGAAAATGGAGGCAGGACTGGAACTGCAGGGAACAGAAGTCAAATCCATGCGCCAGAGCCGCGTCAACCTCAGCGACAGCTACGCGGCCGTCCAGAACGGGGAACTGTGGCTTATTGGCATGCACATCAGCCCCTACGAGCAGGGCAACCGCTTCAACCACGATCCGCTGCGCAACCGCCGCCTGCTGATGCACAAGCGCGAGATTATGCGGCTGAACGGGCTGGTCATGCAGCAGGGACTGACATTGGTGCCGACGCGGCTTTATTTCAAGAACGGGCGTGTGAAAGTAGAGATCTGTCTCGCCCGCGGCAAAAAAAGTTTCGACAAGCGTTACACCGAGGCCAAAA
>JAWSUP010000150.1:0-9476 GCA_033549405.1 Bacillota bacterium
GAAATCCGGCGGATCCTGATGCATACCTTTTTTATTCCAGAGTGGGTGGAAAATATGCGAAGATGACGGAACCTGCAATAGACAAAAGATTGAAGATGTATGGTAAGAAAGCACACGAAATATGCGTGGATGTGCCATTAACCATACATGCGCATCAATTTCGCCATGGAAAAGCTTCTCACTGGATTGAAGATGGGCTTAACGTCCTGCAAGTCAGTTTCCTTCTTGGACATAGGCATCTGGAGACCACCATGGTCTACCTTGATATAACGACAGAGGATAAAGTGAAAGCACTGGCAACACTTGAAAATGAGAACGATAAAAAAATCACTAAGAAATGGAAGAACTCAAATGGATCATTGATAGACTTCTGCGGCTTGAAGAAATGATCCTGCCTATAAATAAAATCCAAACTATTCTACTACTAAAGATATTGATTTTACTTGCTTTGGGTCGGATAGTTTGGATTTTATTTTAGTTTTGATTTCGGAACAAATCCAAAAGTTTGGATTTCCTTCGCAGGACCAGGGCCACAAACCTCTACCAAAGCGGTGTGGCGCTAGAGCTTGTTTCGAGGATACTGGGGCACAGCTCCACGGAAACCACCAAAATTTACGCCGCCCCGTCAATTGAGATGCTAAAAAAAGCAATGGAATCCGCCAATGGGTTCATGCCAGACGAAAAACCTATATGGGAAGGGGACGAGGATGCCATGGCAAGGATGTGCGGGCTGAGGTAGAGTAATCAGGAAATCCTCATCTTATTCTTAGATGACGTTGCGGCAGCGCATGTCCGGGGAATGATGAGGATTTCCTAAAGATGAGGATAAGGCTTCAAATCCTCACATGAGGATTTGAAGCCGAGCGCAGTATTCGGCCTTTCACAATCGGCAGAAAGAACAGCCTGTTCGCAGACACGCCCAAAGGCGCTTGGGCCAGTGCGATCATTTACAGCCTGATCGAAACAGCCAAGGGAAATAACCTGAAACCTTACGAATACCTGCTGCATGTACTGCGGTCTATGCCGGGAATTGATTATACCAGCGAACCTGATCGCCTTGAATTGTTGTTGCCCTGGTCCCATCACCTGCCTTCTGTCTGTTATCTGAACCAGGATCATTCTAACCCTTCTGTTTCAGAAGTGTAGGTGTCTACAGTTTACCGCTTACGGTTGACACAGAGATTGATGCACTTAAGGATCTGGTGCGCCAGTATTATGTCTACAAAGATGAGATCACAACACACAAACTGCATTTGGGTTCTTTTGTCGATCGCCTCATGCTTGGTTATGACAAGATCTTGCCGCTAAGCTCTGTCTCCGGTTTGGTTGTCCTGAAGGCGTATCCCAACCCCAGAGCACTTCTGAGGGCCGTAAGTCCACCTTGCTGTGCCTGTTGCGTAACTCTTCCTGTAAAGGCCGGATCTGGGCTTAAACGAAATACGAGGAGCTCATAATATTGTCAAGAATCATGGTGGAACTGGGTGAACCTGGTCTGCACCTGATCGAGATGATTCGTCGCGAGATTGCTTAATCGAGTATATCCAAGGCCTGTGCGATCAGATCGTGGCCGATATCAAGGCATTGATCGTCGAAATCCGTCGCTCTGATACCTCTGACTTGGCTCAGATCATAGACCTGCTTAACTCCATCCCTGGCATTGATATTCTGACTGCGGCCACCCTCGTCGCCGAGTTCGGCAATTTGGATTCGTTTCGTTCTGCTCAGGTCATGACCGCTTATGCTGGTATTGATCCGTGTCAACCAATCTGACAAGTTCAAAGGCAATCGCATTAGAAACTTCAAAAGCGGCTCCCGTTTCCTGAACAGGGTTCTGTTCCATATCGCTTCTGCCAACATCCGAAAATTACGCAAGCGAAATATGGCGAGCTCAAGGGTTTGCTGGACCGGAATGCATCAAAAGAAGAACTGGCTGCAGCCGGCTGGCAACAGATCAAGGATGATCTGGACGTTTATGCCAGAGCGGTAGACATCCCTGAAGGTACGCATGTTCTGGTCTTCAGCCTGCTCAAGGACGCCAAAGAACTGGCGATAGATGAGTAGAAAGAAAAACGGCTGACAGAAGACCTCAAAAAGCTGAGAAAATCGGTCAAAAAGGATCAATCCTACTGGCGGACGAGGAAGATAGTTGCTGATCAGCGGCCTGTTCTGGCCGGTTGCTATGTTATCGAAGCGAGCCGCAAACAGCTGACGGCCGTTGACATATAGCAGGAATACATCACGCTGACACGGGTGGAAGGCGCTTTCAGAGACCTTAAATAAGATTTGGGTCTGCGTCTGGTGTATCACCGCAACGCGCCAAGAACAAAGGCGCACCTGTTTATCGGTATACTGGCCTACCATTTGCTGTTTGGTATAGAAATTAAGCTGCGCTGGCAGAATGACCATCGGGAGTGGAATATGCTTCGTTCCATTCTTGAAGCATGTCAACGGACAATCGTTATGATGACAAGTGCAGATAATGAACTGATTCGGATTCGCGTGTCTGGCACACCGGAATCTTCGCACCATGAGATCTTTAAGCGGCTGGGTATCAGGGACAAGCTGAAACGCATCAAGATCATTGGGGATAATAGCTTGTAGTGACTGACGATTTTTACAGTTTACTACAGCTGCACGCGTTTCAGGGACTACAGGTCGAAAGACCGGTTAAGCAGTATTTGTTAAACTTGGTGAAAAACGCCTGAAACGCCTGTTACGATGCAGCCAGGTCGATCCGGCCGATCGCCCTGGCCAGGACCACGGTTTCCAGGTAAACCGGGACGGACAATTCCCTGGAATCCATATCAGGCAGATCCGGCTGTGTCCGGCTGTCACCTGGCACTGCGGCCGCTTCTGCCTGCGCTGCGATCACGGCCGCCTCCCGTTTGTTCACGTGCACCTGCACATGCGCCTGTTTTGCGCCCCTTTCGGCCGCAGCCTGGCGCGCTTCCTGCTCCGCCTGTGCCTTGGCCCAGGCAACAGCGGTTTCATGTGTCCGGAAATGGCAGGTCTGAGCTTTGCTGAAGCCGTCATAGCCGGTAATGCCGGCAGGCGCATAGCGCGGTTTGATCAGCGCTTCGGCCGTCACCACAACCTGGCCGGTGATGGCGCCCACCGCATTGGCCACCGCAGCATGCTGCGGGATGTGGTGCTCTGTGCGCATAAACTGCGCCACAGCCGGCAAATAGAGATGAACCGGCGCGCCGATCCCGATCAGGGGTACGGTGCATTGCATTTCAGGCTGTAAAAAACGTGCCGTGCTGTCCGCCTTCATGTGGCGGCGCAGCAGCAGCCGGCCAAGATCGACAACATCGGACAGGTCCTGCTTCGGGTCATCCGCATATTCATGGGACAAGAGCAGCTGCAGGATCGCCGTTCCCAGCATTTCCCGGACCGTGTCCTGTACCTGCCTGATCAGCTCTTGCCGGCTGACCGACAGCTGAAAGGCCATGATATCGGCCGCCAGCTCTGCTGCTTCCCGCTGCCAGGCCGGGTAATCGCCCGTCAGGTGCATGATGTCGGTGGGCGTCAGGCCGCAGCGCATCACCAGTTCCTGTTGCTCCAGCCGTTCCGTCTTCAGGTCATACAGCGACACACCCACCCTATCCGCCAGATTGATGAGACTGAGCGGCCCATCTTGCAAGGCATCGAGAATCCGCTGCTCCAGGGGGGTGCAGCGATCGGTGTCTGCCGGCTTGTCAATCCGGTAGAAAAACTCAGCCAGGGAGACGGTGTGCTTTCTTTCCGCCAGCTGCAGCTGTTTCAGCTGCTCCAGCAGCTGCGGCCAGCGGTCTGCCGCCCAGGAAACGGGCGCTGCGCGCCGCGGCCCGATGACAAGGCTTTGGTTCTGGTGATGCCGGATCAGGCTGTCTCCGCCCAGGCCGACCGTCTGGATCTTGATCGAGCGGATGCCGGTGCGCCAGGAACCGATCTGCGCGCCTTCCGCGGCCATGACCGGCTGTCCCTGCTGCACCAGGGCGATATCGCTCGTTGTACCGCCCATATCGATGACGATGCCGTTCTGCAGCCCTGTCAAAGCCAGGCCGCCGGCCACACTGGCCGCCGGTCCGCTCAGCAGCGTTTCCACTGGCCGTTCCCGGGCCACAGACTCCGCCATCAAAGATCCGTCGCTGCGCACAATCACCAGGGGCGCCGCAATCCTGCGCTGCTCCAGGCTTGTCCGGACCGCGTCGAGAAAGGCGTTGATCAGCGGCAGCAGGCGGGCATTGAGCAGGGCGCTGACCGCCCGCCGCAATGAATTCAGCATCCCGCTGATTTCATGACCGCAGACAACGGGCTTGCCAGTCCAGCTTTGCAGCAGTTCCCTGGCTTTCTTTTCACAGGCCGTGTTACGCACACCCCACAGCTCAACGACCGCGTAAGCTGCATCTGCACGCTTCAGCGGATCGTCAATCTGGCTGTGCAAGGCGGCCCAGTCCGGTTCCGTCACAAGCTGTCAGGTCTTCTTTGCGCGTCAATGCTTTGCCGGTCTGCAGAATCTGCCGGTCGTCAAAATGATAAAGGGCTCCGTCCGTATAGGTTCCGCCCGTGTCAATACCCAGTCCAATTGGCATAAAAAATCTCCCCGTCACGGTGTTAGTGGCTATTATACCAAAACCACCGGGCAGTTATAGCTGTAATTTTCAAGAATGTACCGTGCAGGGCTGGTCCTACGGCCGTAGCAGTTCAGCCAGTTTTTTCCCGGCCGCACTGAACTGCCGCAGATCAATCTCCTCCTGGCCCTGCGCGGCCGATAGCTGCCGCTTAGCCTGTGCGGCCGCTTCGCTCAGTTCCGGATTGGTTTCGCCCTGCGCAAGGCGCGCTTCAGCCTGGCTGACCAGGCCGCGCAGCGCCGTAAATTGTCGCATGAAGGTATGTTCCCGCCTGAGTTCGCCGGCCAGATCGAGAAAAGACCAGCTGCGGTTGTGCTCAGTCACAACCGCTTTCAAGTCGATCTGCAAGCCTTTTGTCTGCCGGATCTTGTCCAGCAGCAGACTGATCTGCCCGTCCGGCAGCTGACTGAATAAGATGATGGACTCATCCGGGATGTTGGCCGGATCTGCTTCACGCCCATTGATACCCCTGTCCTGATCTGCCAGGCCTGTTTCCTGACCGGCCAGGCCTGCTTCACGGTCGTCCCGGGCGGCGTCGTCCAGATCAGTTAGGCTGCCGATCGTGCGGGTCAGATCGCTGCGGCTGATCTTCTTCCAGCGTATACCCAGCCCGGAAAGCAGCCGGCGCAGCAGGAATTCCTGTTGCGGACTTTTAAGACCATAATAGAGGACACATTCCTTTATTTCTGTCGGTGGTTGTGCAAACATATTTTTCACCTTCTCGTCAAAACGCGTTATTTCAATGATCTGATCAGCCACCTGCTCCGGCAACAGGCCTGAGACGTCGATTTGAAAAAAGCTTTTTTATAACCGGCACTAAAATAACTGATGTCTTTTCGAATTTCAGTCAAATAATGCTTTTTTTCTCTGTCGTTTAATGTGACATCAATTGGTTTACTGTCAATATCGGTGAAGATAAGCCTGTTGAGGATATTTTCTGGTTTGTCGAGCAAAGCCACTGTAATTCCTTCTGCTTTCTTCACGACAAGCCAGCTTTTATACATGAGGCCGCTGGGCGGCAATTCAATTACACTTGGGGTCATAGCCAGACTTTTCAACAGAGCCGCCAACGCCTCAGCATATTTGTAGTTATAGCCTGATGGGCCGATACACTCATTGATTATTCTTTCGATGCTTTTACCATAATACAACTCAACATGATAGTCCACGCTGTGATATTCTATACCTAACTTTTTTGCGATTATTCTACCGGCAGTCGTTTTACCGACACAGCTGACACCTGTAAGGAAAAGAAACATTTATGGACTCCTCCTGCAGCAAGTCAAAACTCCGCTCCTTTTGTAAAATACCTGTAACTATGTCTCTGTTAATAATCTGTTAGTAACAGGATAGCACCGACGATACTCATGGTCCAGCAATAAACCCTGACAAAGGGCATCTATCCCTGACATTATGGATTATAATGAGTTTGGCTCAGCTTTACCCAATCCGCCACTTGACGTTCAGTTCATGGACCGTTTTGGCGTTCATTGGGACTTCATGATCGAGGTAATTGCATGAACGATAGACTAAAAGGACAACTTGATTTTCTGACAGAAGCGGACAAGATGAAATCGATTCTGCGGCAAACTCTCTTGATTGATCAGTCGCGCCGTGAAAATGATGCCGAGCATTCATGGCATTTCGCACTGATGGCGATGACTCTGGCAGAATATACACCTTTCGAAATCAATCTTGACCGGGTTATCAGAATGGCTTTGGTTCATGATTTGGTTGAAATATATGCGGGAGATACCTTTGCCTATGATACAGCCGGGTATCAAAGCAAAGAAGAACGCGAAAACAATGCGGCAGACCAGTTGTTTTCACTGCTACCGCACGAACAAGGCTGTTCTTACCGTGCTTTGTGGGAGGAATTTGACGCCATGCAGACGTCGGATGCTATCTATGCTTCGGCAGTTGACCGATTACAGCCGTTTATCAACAACGCCCTAACAGATGGGCATACATGGGTTCAGCATGGTGTAACCGTGGACAAGATATACAAGCGCATGGCTGTTGTAAAGGAAGCGCTTCCCGCGCTATGGGGATATGTAGTGGATGTTATCAACGAAAACCTGCTATCAGGTAGAATCAAGCCTGATCCAGAGACAGACTTGTGCTCTTGAATGTGATTTGGCATTCTGGGCTTTGCAGTTTAAAACTTGTGGAGGCGAAACCCTATTATGATTCAAAATTACGATGATTTTTGCCATGCATTGCTTGCGGCAGGATTTTCCATCGCTGGCAGTAACAATGAAGGCGTGTACAGTCTACTCAATTTTGGCTGGAGCGACCCTCAACCTGACACACTTGTCCGCTGGCACACGGGTGACCCGGATCATGACCCGTGGGAATGGCGGATAAGAGTGCTTGAAAAACGGGATGACATCGCCTATTCAAAATTATTCTTCCGCAAAGCGGGCTACATCACTCGCGAGTGGTATCCATATTTTCTCGCTGCCAGACGAGGTGGTTCATCCTTTGCGGATGCCTATGCCGATGGAATCATCAGTCATTCTGCCAGGCGGATTTATGCTGTATTACAAGATGGTTTCCCTGTACCGTTACACGCGCTAAAAACGCTTGCCGGTTTCAGCAAAGAAGATAAGTCACAATTTGACCGGGCATTGACAGAGCTGCAAATGCGGTTGTTCATCACCATGTGCGGTCAGCAGCAAAAGGTATCGCAATACGGCGAAGAATATGGCTGGTCGTCTACGGTGTTTTGTACAACAGAGCATTTTTGGGACAGTGAAGTATTTGAGAAAGCGGCTGTCATCACGCCAAAGCAGGCTGAAGAGGCGATTACGAAGCAAATTTTCAAGCTCAATCCGAGCGCAGATGCGAAGAAAATAAAGAAGTTTGTCTATGGAAAATAGATCATATCGGTATATCCGACAACAACACGAAAAGCCGGTATTCGGTGAAAGACGCCATAATCTGCCAGACCATTCTGCAGTAACGATTGCTTGACAACATCTGTCACCTTGCAGCCGTAAAACCGGTTGTTGGACGACAAGCCGTTCTCACTGCCACAGCGGCTGATCATGCGCAGATCGCAGCCATCGGAACCAGCCATACTTGTCGCTTTTATTTTCTACTCGTTCTATGCCTATCTTCGTTAGCCTGTTGATAGACAGCGGTGTTCTTAGTGCCATTCATAACCAGATCTCCCTGGTCTGCCATCTTTTTCAATAGCCGATATGCTTGAGGAGCTGTTATGTGTAATAATTCAACAACATCACGGCGCGTTATGCTACCTTTATTCCGTATTAGTTTTAGAACTAATTCCGGGTGGCGAATTTTATAAATATCCGTTTGTCTTACATAAGCCTTGGTGTTATTCATGGCTCTGTAAACCTTTGAACTAAGGAGATAAGTGCGACCACGACCCGTTCCTGACGCTTCAACATAACCAGCTTCTACCAGGCGTTCGATTGAAGAACGTATTCGCGCCTTGTCAATACCTGTGTTTTCCTCAATAGATTGAACATCTGCCCGGCGTTCGCATCTCAAATAATTAAGTATCATCATCGAAAATACATTCAATTGAATCTGTTTGTTATTCATTGCCTCTGCTATCATTTGTGTGAAAAACTTATCTGGATTTGCTCTTGAAATAAAGAGACGAACAGAAGTCGAATCTGATCCTGAATAATCCGGTAGCGGTCGACCATAAAACAATGAGCCTTCATATATTCTGTCTATTCCTCTGCCGGTCCGTTCAGCCAAGCCGATCCGTTTTAGTGCATCAGCCAAATCAGGGTTTCTGCTGCGCGGTTCTGTTGTCAACAAGTTATCTAGCGAAACGCCCTCCACAAAACCACCAGGACTGGCTATAGACATGCCATCATTGTCAATTTGAATTCGTATCCGTTGAAGAATGCTGTAATCTCTATGCGAGAAGGCATTAACAATCGCTTCGCGAAAAGCCCGATGATCGAAATCAGGTATGCTGATGCGATACATCCCGACTTCTGCTTCTTGTTCTGGATTCCAGGCCTTCATATATTCCTGCACCATATCAAAGGTAGCCAGAATCGGCTTGGTGATAAATTCGTTCACCCGAACATCACTGCCTGATAAAACCTGAAACGCCAGTCCAGCAGTTGGAATCAATTTTTTAATGCTGTCAGCCTTTCCGATTGTAAGCAGACCTGTTACTGTAGGTACATCTTTATTATCAGTCCGCTTAACAAATTGCAACGCCCGGTCAAGTTCCTCATCACTTAGCTCCAGCAAAGTAGCTTCTCCGCGATACATGCGAACAATGTTCCGCAAGCGCTCTCTTTCAAGTGGATCAAAATCATCAGCAGTTGCATCTATGACTATCTGTGATGAGTAGTCGAGGAGAGACAGGCCGGACAGGCGCGTGGTGAATTCATGCGGATACATCGGCACCGTTTCAGGTGTGCCATCAAGTTTCATTCGCCTTCTTAGCGTTTTTCCGGAAGAAGTACTGACAATCGATGTGCTTGATGCAACTTCTACTGTCACTACCTGTTTATCACTGACATCAATGCAATCTACTCTCACAGACTGGGGAGGAATTGTATTGTTTGCGATTACTGCAGCCAGGCCGATTATATTTTTATGAGATGGATGAACCCCGGTTACTACCCCATTGTCTTCTATGCCAATGTACAAAGTCCCTCCCTTCGTATTCGCAAAACCGACTATGGTTTCAATCATATCGGTATCATCCAGCTTTTTTCTATCGCTCTTAAATTCGACAACTAATGACTCTTTTTTAGGAAACATGTCACACCTCCCATAGCACACAGATAGCACGCGTGCTAGTTATTTTTTTATGTGGCTATCGGGTTTAGACAGTAAAGGGTTGCAAAGCACACGAATGTT
>JAWSUP010000151.1:0-9468 GCA_033549405.1 Bacillota bacterium
ACTTTGGTCTATGTTTTGCTCCTAAAGATTTATGGTGTTAGCGTCGAAAGACGGGTTTATCTGTCTGATGTGCAGGAATTGCCCCTAAACAAAAAAAAACAGCCTGTTAAAGCTGCAGCACATAGATCAGAAATATAAGCAGTTTATAGATGTTTGCCCAGATGGTACTTTTGCATAAACCCGATGATGCGTTCACAATCGTCCGGCGACTCACATTCGACATGCAGAGCGATTTCTTCGGCGATGGTTAGAAGATTGGCCAGTCCGACCAGCGCAGACAACATACTGTCTGCAACAAGGCGGTCGCCTTCCTCAGTTACAAAAGTGACTTTGCCTTTACAATCTCTCATGATGCGGGAAAATTCTTCAGCTATGACCCGGTCTTCTGTCATGTGTTCCTCCTAGTCTCTTTCTTGTCTCTTCCATGATGATCAGAACCCTTTGCGTTTTTCAAAACCCTATTGTACACTAATGGAATGTAAAGGTCGATATTCCGCAGACCGATTCTACCACTTACACAAGAGACTGCGGTTGTTTCAGGCCAATATGGCCAAGAGGTGATTGCTTTTTGCTTTTTTTTATTACGAACCTTGTAATCAGCGTCATTTTGACCGCTGTTATTATGATCATACTTGTCAAATGTCTTACGGTTAATTGGGAGCGTAAGAACCGGCATCCGCTTAGCTTTCTCATGCCGGTGGTTCTGACGGTGGTTTTACTGTATGTCAGTTTGACCATGACGGTACCCCGTCTGCTGGACAGTGTTGCTGTCGTAACGAAGGCCTGTACGGTTGAGGAAGTTTATACGGAATCGGGTACAATTGGTTCTATGACGATCCAGGCAGGAGAACGGGTCCTGCATTATAATCCCTGGCAGTTTACGGTTACAGCCGGGCAGTCATTCAGGGTTACATATACACCACGCAGTCGATTTATACTTGAGGTGACAGAGATTGGACAAAACGGAACACGGTAGACCAGACCAGGACAGACAGTTACATTTGCAAACGACACAACAAACCTACAAACTGGTCGCCTGTGACATAGATGGAACGCTTCTTGATCTATCAGGCATTATTTCCAGCGAAAACCGTGATGCTATCAGTGCCCTTGCCAGACACGGCATAGGCTTCACCTTGGTGACAGGCCGGATGGACCGCATGACCCGTCCTTATGTTCGCCAGCTTGATATCAGGCTGCCGGTCATTGCCTGCAACGGGGCGATTATCCGGGACTGTTCGACGGATGCAATTTTGTTTCGCTCCTGTATCAGGTCAGAAGATGTCCGAACCATCGTGACATGGCTGCAGAGGCAAGGATACGATCATCTGTGTTATACGGCAGATAGCGTTTATTATCCAGCTGACAGCCAACGGATCAGGCGCTTTCATGCTTTCAACATAGTACTTGAACAAGAGGGCGAAAAAACAATCAACCTGATTGAACTTACTCCGCACGCTCTGACAGATATAATTGATTTCATCAAGATACTGGCTGTGCTGCCAGACCTGCAGGCGATCGATGCCGCTCACCGGATGCTTCGTCAGGAAACTGGTTGTTTCGGAGAACTGTCAGCAACAACTGCCATGGACATCATGGCGAACGGTGTTAATAAGGGGACCGCTTTATCCAGACTGGCGGATCTGCTGCAGGTGGATCTGGCGCAGACCGTGGCGATCGGTAACCATGACAATGATGTCACCATGCTGGAAATTGCCGGTTTGGGCATTGCCATGGCCGATGCTTCACCGGCTGCACTGGCAGCCGCCCGGTGTATTTCAACCGAGCATGTTCGATCTGGTGTTGCCCGGGCAATCAAGCAGTTTGTTTTGTCTGGCGGCACCTCTTGAAAAGAATAATAGATACTTCGGGCGTGCGGATTTTTGACTGCACGCGATAGCTGGAGGCAGCAAAAGCGCGCATAATTGAAAAGCAGACAGTGATAGTCTGGAGCTGATAATGGGAGGAGGCGTCAGGACAAACCGGATGTTTGATGATTCCCATTTCCGGCGTGAAGTCCTGTTAAAAAGATGCAGCAACCAGTCGGAATAGACCGGAACAAATCGCCATATCCTGGACCTGCACCGGATGAACTGGCATTTTTTGTCGCCGCCAATGATCGTGATGTGCTGGGACAGATCAACCAATTGATGGCCAGTCATGGCTATGTGGGCGTTATGGATACAGCCGGCCGCCTGCATTACCTGATTGATGGCCGGCGCGGCACGCCGTACGCCTCCAGGCGCATTCTTGAGGCAACAGGGCGCATCCTGTGTGATCGCCTGGAAACAAACCAATCGTTACAACAACTGATCTGCCGTTCTGTTGATCAGGTCCTGAACGAACACGGCATCAGGCCTGAATTGAAGGGATATCGATACCTGCGCTACATGCTGATCCTGATCGGACTTGATGACACTAAAATCAAGCCGATCAGCAAAAATCTACATCCGTCTGTCGCGACATATTTTCGCGTTCGTGTCAGCCAGGTTGAACGAGATGTCCGTTATGCATTGAAGGAGACCGATCTGTATCGCAGCGGCCTGACACCTACAGCGGCTATCTGCAGGCTGCAACGCGATCTGGTCCGATCCGTCGAAGACCAGCAACTGCTCTATCTGCAAAACGACAACTAGGGCTGTTATGAATTTATTTATAATGCTTTTCTTGGTCATTTTCCCGTGACATTCCCTGACCGGCAAGCCCTTCAGAAAAAGAAAAACCCTTCAGAATGATGTCATCATCTGAAGGGTCTTTCGACTATGATAGTGGTTCTGGACAACATAAGTCCATAATTGAATGAGTGTCAAAGGATCAGACAAAGGTTATTTAAACATTGACTTTGTCTTTCAGTCCTTTTCCGGCTTTGAAAACCGGTGCTTTGGATGCCGGAATTTTGATCTCTTCCTTGGTGCTGGGATTGCGGCCTTTACGAGCAGCACGCTTGCGAACCTCAAATGTGCCAAAACCGACAAGAACGACTTTCTCGTCATTTGTCAGCGCGTCCGTGATGGTGTCGAGCACAGCAGTAATGGCTCCCTCACTATCTTTCTTGCTCAGCTTTGTAGCTTTGGCAACGGCATCAACCAGATCTGTCTTATTCATGAGTCTTGCCTCCTTTGGGAGTTATTTCAAGCAATATTATGATACCAACCATCCCATAGTGTCAAGGGCAAACATAGCTGAAATGCCCAAGAAAAGCCTAAATCAGGAAATTTGTCAGGTTTTGACGGATCAGACTGCATGCGCTAAGATGATTGAAGGACAAACTCCAGTGACAACAGTGGCAAAATGTGAGCGAACCAATACTGCCTTAAGGAGTCTTTATGAGGGTTATAACGTCTGAGCAAATTGAAACAACCATTGCCGGATTGTGCCGCGAAGCCAACATCCATCTTCCCAAAGATATATTGACGGCGTTGTCGTCTGCAAAACAAGCCGAGGAATCCGAAGCGGGACAAGCTGTTCTCAATGATCTGATCACCAACGCTGAAATGGCTTCTGCAAATGAGGTGGCCATTTGCCAGGACACGGGGATGGCGGTTGTTTTTGTGGAAATCGGACAGGATGTCCACATCACAGGAGGATGGATCGAGGATGCTATCAACAGGGGTGTCGCAACCGGATATCGGGAAGGTTATCTGCGCAATTCTATCGTGCGGGATCCGCTGATCCGGATCAACACCGGAGATAATACGCCGGCCGTGATTCATAGCCGCATCGTGCCGGGCGATCAACTGCGTCTGGTTGTGGCGCCGAAGGGATTCGGCAGCGAGAACATGAGCGCGGCCTGTCTGCTCAGCCCTGCGCAAGGTGAATCCGGGATCCGCCGGTTTGTCCTGGAAACTATGGATAAGGCAGGCCCCAATCCCTGTCCGCCTGTCATCATCGGCGTCGGACTGGGCGGAACCCTTGAAAAAGCGGCCCTGCTTGCGAAACAGGCGCTCTTGATACCGACCGGACAGAGCAATGCACAAGAGCACCTGGCAACAATGGAAAAAGAGCTGCTGAAGGCCATCAATGACCTTGGGATCGGTCCTGGCGGTCTGGGCGGCCGGATAACGGCGTTAGCCGTACACATCCTGGCCTGGCCGACCCATATAGCCGGACTGCCGGTCGTTGTCAACATGAGTTGTCATGCGACCAGACATGCCGAGGCAATCCTGCCATGAAACGCCTGACCGTGTGGTCCTGAACAGACATGGATCATTTCATTGACTGACACGAAACTGCTGTTGCATACTAACCATGAACTGCAATTGCATTCACAATGAATCCGGGGAAATATGAATGGAGCCGTGATTTTATGGATAGAATCAACATCACATTGCCAATGACACAGGAACAGGCTGCAAGCCTCATGGCAGGCGATTCTCTCAGCATCAGCGGCATTGTCTATACAGCACGCGATGCGGCGCACAAACGGCTTGTAGAGGCCATAGCGGCGAAAGAAGAGCTGCCATTCGATTTATTGGGAGCAGCCATATACTATGTCGGGCCTTGCCCCGAAAAACCAGGGCAGGTCATCGGATCAGCCGGACCGACAACCAGCAGTCGTATGGATCCAAGCACACCTTTGCTCATACAGCACGGCCTGCGGGTCATGATCGGCAAAGGGCAGCGGGACGAGGCAGTCATCGCAGCCATGAAGCAATATGGCGCTGTCTATCTCGGCGCTACCGGAGGCGCGGGTGCGTTGCTGGCGCAGCACATCGTCCGATCGGATGTCGTCGCATGGCCGGATCTGGGACCAGAAGCCATCCGAAAGCTGGTTGTTAAGGACTTCCCGGTCATCGTGCTGATCGACAGCCGGGGCAACAATCTGTATGATTCGGGGCGCCGGCAGTACAGGCGATGAGGAGGTCGCGCGACTATGATCATTTTTGACACACATTGTGACACCATCCTTCGTCTAATTGACAGTGACAAGAACCTGGCCGAAAACGATCTGCAACTTGATCTGAAACGGCTGAGCCGACTGGGTCCGGCTGTACAGGTTTTTGCACTGTGTGTTTCACCGGCCTGCTGCCAGGGGCAGGCGGTCAAGAACGCTTTTAAGATGCTTGATCGCTATTGGATGGAACTTGAGCGATCCGGAGACAAGATCCGGCATTGCAATACGCTTGGTGAAATCAACAAGGCACATGAGAATGGTAAAATTGCTGCTATCCTGTCTATTGAAGGCGGTGAAGCGCTGGCCGGCGAACTGTCTGCCCTGAGAACGTACTATCGGCTGGGTGTCCGCAGTTTATGCCTGACCCACAATGCGAGGAACGAGCTGGCTGACGGGGCATCGTTCAATACAACCGGCGGTGGCCTGACTCCGTTCGGGCGGGATGTTGTCAATGAAATGAACCGGCTGGGAATGCTGATCGATGTTTCGCACCTGGCAGAGAAGGGTTTCTGGGATGTGGTCGCACTAACCAGACAGCCGATCATCGCATCTCATTCCAATGCCAAGGCGCTGTGCCATCACGAGCGCAACCTGTCCGACGATCAGCTTCTGGCCATCAAGGACAATGGCGGCGTTGTCGGGATCAATTACTATCCTGTCTTCCTCAGGAACGACGGCAAAGCAACTTCCTGTGACATCGTCAGGCACATAGACCACATGGCAGCCTTGATCGGCTGTGATCACATCGGCCTGGGAAGTGACTTTGATGGCATCCCCTCCTGGCCGGCAGACGTCACTGGCGCAGAAGATGTCGGAAATATCCTCAATGCACTGGCAAAGCACAACTACAGCCAGGACGACATCGAGAAAATTGCCGGATTGAATTTTATGCGCCTGGCAACTGGAATGGGCATCGTTTAATATTTGCGTCAAACTGTATTTGCGAAAACTAGATAAAACAAGATATGGGCGAGAAACAGCCTTGACAAGAATCGTGCCTTCCTTTAGTATAATCAATGCATTTGCATGTGCCTGTGTAGCTCAGTTGGTAGAGCAGCTGATTTGTAATCAGCAGGTCAGGGGTTCGAGTCCGTTCACAGGCTCCACATATAAAGACCTCGAGAGGGTTGACATCTCGGGGTTTTTCATTTATAAAGTGTTTCATATAATCATAATATTTCCCTCATTTTGAGCGTTTTTTGACCATTTGTCTACTATTTGTCTACTGCCGATATATGACGACTCATAGCAAATGTTGTGAGTGGGGTTTGCCTCGCTGCGGCATTATAAATTCAAAACGGCTTTCCGCATCTTATCTTTCGAGATGAATCCAAGTAAACATGTACGACAACGATGAGACGCATCCTGGTAAGGCTTGAGAAAGAAATGGAACGATTATTGGTGTGATAAATTGTTATGTGCCCATACTGGCGCGTAAGGCGGGAGCGCGCATAGTAAAGCGGACACTCACGATCAGGCATTTCATTTCGAACAATATTATTTTCAAATACTACCCTTTGTCATTATGGCATATTATGGATTGTGTGGGTTATGTTGCATTATCACTTTAGGTGGGGTTTTTATATTGATCAACCATTGGTTTTAGTTCATTCATATATTCGATATCAAACTTTGCCTTTAGATATAATCGATATGCGCAATTGTACACATTTTCGATTTGATCGGGACTCATGCCATCCGTAATTGAATGTCCATTCCTTTCTGAATTATTGTGACGTATATTAGCAGAGTTCATAATATAACAAAAATCATCCGCAGCGGTACCCTTCTCTCTTTGTTGACCGGCATCAAAGTCATGATATAATTTCATTAGAATTTGCCGTTTTGCCTCTAAATCACCACTAACTTTAAAGTGATTAAATTTTAGAACCGCCACGCTCTTGGATTGATCAAATTCGTTTTCGGCGATTGCAACCGCCTCATCGTTTGAGGAAACTACTATATACTTGTCTTTTCCCACGTTGACCGCTTGAACTGACAATTGATCCATAAGTGCTTCAATTATGCTCTCAATTGGCAAGTATAGACTTAGTTCAAATTGTAGATTGTCATCAGCGTAGATGTGAGTCCCGATAAATTTATATATATTATAATAAAACTCAAGATTCGATAATGCGCGCTCACTAAATAAATCTGCATCAACATCTTTCCATAAGTCTGCATTTTGGGTATCGGCATAATGAATGCGACTCATGTATTCTCGTAAATTGAGACAGGTCCCACTTTGAGACCATAGAAAAAATCTTTCATCGATATAATTTTCAATTGTCATTTTGTTGGCTCTTCTGGCTATGATTTTGTTTTCAAAAAATAGTTGTTGAAGTTTATTTAGTTCTGACAAGATATCATATGTTTGAATTAACACCTCGTGAATGCTCTTTCTCATAAGATCACCTCTCGTTTATGCTATCAACATGCTAATTGTATCATAAATAATCAACCCATCTGAGTAATACATAACAATATTATCGGATGATAATTGTAGATTGACTTTGGATCATATGAGCTGATACTTATCATTGCATGTGTTCCACTGATGGTCACACCACCTTGATTAAGGCGAACAATTGTTCTATAATCGAATCGGTGATGATGGAATGAGCAAAATGGTATTCGTCAAAGTCCTCGTAGACTTCAGCAGCTTCGGTGAGATGGTGCCGGTCAGCATCACCTGGCCTGATGGTCGCGTGTACCAGGTGGACTGCGTTCTTGATGTCCGGTTTGCCCCTGCCAAATCAAGCGGCTCTGGCACCCGGTATCTGTGCCGGATCCAGAAGTGAGAAGTGCCGCTGTATTTCGATGAGTCAACCAGCCGCTGGTGGATGGATGGCAGGGAATAACAAGTTGTGGTAATATCTTTTTAAGATATAGTGGCACTAAAAACAGCTACGCAGGTTATAATCGTGATTTAGATGACGCATAAAATAATTTAACTGTTATTTATAAATTTTTTATTTGAGTTAATTACGGTTAAAAACTTGACGAAAGCATATCAAACATGACTTGCATTATGGATCGTTTCGATGGAGGGAACATGGGTATTTTTGATTTTATAAAAGTTAACCAATACAAACAGAAGATATCAGAACTTGAAGCATTGCTTAAGCCGGAACATCAAGATATTCTCGAACTTAATGAGAAAATCGCAGAGCTTCAACAAACTCTGGAAAACGAAAGAAAGGCTATTGAATTACAACAGTCGAAAGCTCAGAAGGACCTCGATGTCTTGCAAAAGCAAAAAGACAAAGATATAGCCCGGTTAGAAGATCGAATAACGGTTCTTCAAAATTCAATCATCAGTTTGGATAAATCAATCGCTGAAAAGAAATTACAGGTTGTTCGGCTTGAAGAAGAAATTATGATTCAAGAATTTGGTTTATACACACCACTATATGAGGCGATGAGTTCTGAGAACTTAAAAAACATGATAACAGCTTGTCGAAGCAAACAGAAGAGCATGATAACGAACGATATTGCATGTTCTTATTCAAGTGACTGGACGGTTAATGGCAGTAGATCCGAAGGTCTTAAGATGACAAAAAACAACGTCAAGCAGATACTTAGAAGCTATAATACCGAATGTGAATCCATTATCGATAAAGTTAAATTTAGTAACCTGACAGCCATATCCGAAAGAATAGTAAAATCAGCTGAGGCTCTTAACAAAATGAATGTTACCAATCGGGTATCGATCAATCAAGATTATATAAACTTGAAACTTGAGGAACTAACTCTTGTATATGAGTATGCGCGTCAGAAGGAGCAAGAAAAAGAACTCGAGCGCCAGAGGCGAGATGAACTAAGAGAACAGAAGAAACTTGAGGCTGAGATAAAAAAAGCTAAGGAAAAAATTCAGAAGGAGCAGACTCACTTCCAGAATGCTATTGATGAGCTTAAGCTTAAGCTCGAAACATCGGTCGACGAATATGAAAAGACAAAGCTATCATCAAAAATTACTGAGCTTGAAGGTAAACTGTCTGAGGTTAAAAAGCAAATGGAGGATGTTGATTATCGCGAAAAAAACACGCGTGCTGGTTATGTTTATGTTATTTCTAACCTTGGAGCTTTCGGTGATAAAGTATATAAAATTGGAGTAACGAGAAGACTTGAGCCACTTGAAAGAATTAAAGAATTGGGCGATGCTTCTGTTCCTTTTAAATTTGACGTTCATTGCCTGATATTCAGCGATGATGCCCCTGCTCTTGAAACAAAGTTACATCAGACATTCGAGAAGTATCGACTTAATCAAGTGAACTTGAGAAGAGAGTTTTTTAGAGTTCCGCTTGAATCTATTGAGCAGGTAATCAGGGATAACTATAATGATACTTTCGATCTCAAGCGAATACCAGATGCTGAGGAGTATCGAATCTCTGAGAAGGTTCGTCAGAATATTATTCCAGCTGCTAGTGTCATACATAAAAATGAAAGTGTTGAGGATAATGAATCTGAAGCGTGATTTTTATATTGCACATCGCAGCATGCACCCAATAAGATTAATGAATGGTGATAGTATACTAATGGGTTGATTAGTGACCCGCATCAAGCAATTTTAG
>JAWSUP010000152.1:0-9448 GCA_033549405.1 Bacillota bacterium
CATTCGTGCTGGTATATTCGCGGTCCGGGAAGATCAGGATGCTTTCACCATTTTTCAGGGCATTCAAGCTCATTTTGTATGTCTTCATGATCTGCATCGAATTGCGGTATACGGGAATGGAGCGGGCAGAACGCATCAATGCCTGCAAAAAAGACGCGATCGGAATTGAAGCGAGCCACGCCTTCCATTTCGGCCAGCCGAACCGCTTTGTCAGTGTATAGTCCATCATGTGCCGAAAACAGGTTTTACGGTCATGATACAAATGCAAAGACCATGTGCGGATCTTGCCCGGCAGCCATGGGATGGTCATGAAGATGCCCTGAGTATCAAAATGACGGCATAAATAGACAGAGGGATCAGCCAGCCGTTCCTTATCGACGATCCGATATGTCGGATAAAACCGCCGTATCAGGAAACAGGACAAGCGGTACAGGCGCCCATAAAAATTCATGCTCTTCTCCCATATCCTGCGAGATTGTTCAGAACCCGGTAGCAGGCCGAATTCTCGGATTGCGCCTTGATTCTTCTACCATGTTAATGAAATAAAAGCGGTTTGTCAAAGCCTGCATATTCGTGCAAGCTCCGGTGAGAGAGAAACATTTTACCAATCAGCCGGGCATGGTAAAAACCGCCTGTTACAGGCATTTCACCGCTTTTCGTAACAATTAGTTCACATTTTGCAGTTATAATTTGGATAACGCAAAGCGTTGAACAGACCGAATCAACACGTCATGGATAAAGGGGGATTCTTGATGATTTTTGGTGACAAAAGCAAAAAGATTGATTCTTACGTAAAAAAGGGAAAATCAGTTAAGATCGTACCCTTGCTGATGGACAAGAAACAAGATGTTCGTCTGCAGGCGATCAAGGCCCTGGGATCTATTGGTGATGACACATCCGTCAACAACCTGATCATTTTGCTGACCGACCCTGATGCGGTTGTACGCAAACAAGTCGCCGCCAGCATGGGTGATATCGGCAAGGATGTCTGTAAAACCCACCTGCAGAGCCGCGTCAAGGTTGAGCAAGACGAAAATGTCCTTGCAGCCATCCATGATTCGATCATGCGCATTTCGAAAAAGGTTGGTTACGTAAAATAAGGTTTCACCACGGAGTTGATCGATACCTGTAACGTCCTGACCTGATGATCTTTAGTACGCCAAAACAAAACCGCTGAAATGACAACATTTCAGCGGTTTTGTTTTGGCGTCCCGGGCAGGAATTGAACCCGCATCAACAGCTCCGGAAACTGCCACCTTATCCATTAGGCCACCGGGACACAGCTTCGTTATTATAATTCATCATCGCTAAAATTGCAACGTGGCTGGCCTGAGCGATGTCAGGATCCATTGTCCAGGTTAATGTCAGGATCCATCAGACGAAACAGGTGACGCAGGTTTTCTGTGATACGTCGCTTGTCCCGCGCTGCCTGACGAAAAACCAGGTATGGTTTCGTACCGGCGTTGAAAAGGATACGCCCTTTGTACTCCGGCCGGTTGATCAGTTTTGCTAGAACACCCATGTCGGGATGTACATGATCGTCATACGAAAGAACCAGGTTGTCCTGCTGCTGCCAGATGCGGCTGAAGCCATGGCGTCCGGCTGAATAGCGGATATAGGCGATGTCCACCAATGCCAACGCAGTCTGCGGCAGTTCGCCGAAACGGTCGATGCATTCATCGAGAACGTCCTGGTAGTCGGTAAACGATGCGATATCGGCGATCCGACGATACAAGTCCATGCGCTGGCCTTCATCCGGCACGTAACTGCGCGCGACGAAGGCATCGACCTCCACATCTATGACGGCAGATATACGCACAGCAGCGGGCTGACCCTGCAGTTCGCGAACGGTCTCCTCCAGCATGCGGCAATAAAGGTCATAGCCGATCGATTCAAGATGTCCATGCTGCTCTGCGCCCAGCAGATTGCCGGCGCCGCGGACCTCAAGATCGCGCAAGGCAATCTTGAATCCCGCACCCAGTTCTGTAAAATCGCGAATCGCCGCAAGGCGTTTCTCAGCGATTTCTGTCAGTGCTTTGTCCCGGCGATAGGTCACATAGGCATATGCCTGCCGATCCGAACGGCCAACCCGGCCACGCAGCTGGTAAAGCTGGGCCAGGCCCAGGCGGTCAGCATCCTCGACGATAATCGTATTGACATTAGGCATGTCAATACCAGATTCAATGATGGTCGTACAGACAAGGATGTCTGACTCGTGCTCAATGAAGGCGCTGATGATGTCCTCCAGTCTTTTTTCATTCATCTTGCCATGCGCACAGACGATACGGGCGCCAGGCAGCAGCTGTTCCAGTTCGGCAGCTTTGTCAACAATCCTGCGGGTATCGTTATACAGATAGAATACCTGACCGTTGCGCGATATTTCGCGCAGGATGGCCTCAGTCACAATATCGCGGTCATACTCCATGACATAAGTCTGCACAGGTCTTCGGTCGTGCGGCGGTTCTTCCAGGACGCTGATGTCGCGGATTCCCGACATGGCCATGTGCAGGGTTCGCGGAATAGGTGTCGCACTGAGTGTCAGCACATCGACAGCAGGCCAGATCGCTTTGATCTTTTCCTTGTGATCGACACCGAAGCGCTGCTCTTCATCGATGATCAATAGACCCAGATTTTTCAAACGGACATCCTGAGACAGCAGGCGGTGTGTTCCGACCACCACATCAACCTTGCCATGCAGCAGACCGCTAAGCGTGTTTCTCTGCATGGCTTCCGAGGCAAAGCGACTGAGCAGGCCTACCTGTACCGGGAACCCCTCCAGGCGCTTATGCAGGTTGTCGAAATGCTGCTGGGCCAGTACAGTCGTCGGCGCCAGCAGCACGGCCTGGCAGCCGTCCATGACGCATTTGAAAATAGCCCGAAAAGCGACCTCTGTCTTGCCAAAACCGACATCGCCGCAAAGCAGCCGGTCCATAACGCGATCCGTTTCCATGTCGCTTTTGATTTCCCGTATGCTGCGCAGTTGATCTTCAGTTTCATCATAGGGGAACTGCTCTTCAAACTCCTGCTGCCAGACAGTATCAGCAGAAAAACGTCGCCCTTTCACAGCTGAACGTTCTGCATAAAGGCGTACAAGATCTGTAGCCAGCTGACGTATGGACGACCTGGCCCGCTCTTTCATGCGCGACCATTCCTGGCCACCCAGCTTGGACAGACGCGGTTCGCGCCCGTCTGCGCCGACATACTTCTGGATCTGATCGAGGCTTTCCATCGGAATGTAAAGCGAGTCATCGCCGGCATACGTAATTTTCAGATAGTCTCGCCGACTGCCGTTGCTGTCCATGTTGACCAGGCCGTCATATCGGCCGATGCCGTGAGCGTCGTGAACGACCCATTCGCCCGGCACCAGATCGCTGAACAGGTCAATCTTGATGCCGCCTTCGTGGCGACGCCGCCTGTGAGCAGTATGTTCTGCGCCAAACAGATCCTGTGTCCCGATGACAGACAGTCCGGCTGCGGGCCAGATAAAGCCCCTTGCCATACCGTCCTGATGAATAGTCGGTTTGACACCCTGCTCCAGGCTCAATTGCTCAAGCCTTTGTTTGCGATTCTCTGAGCCTGCAAACAACCATGTTATTTTCCCTGGGCCTGTCCATTCCTTTAGATCTTGCCACAGCTGGTTTTCCCGTCCACGATAACCATCTGTCGGACGGGCTTTAAGTGCGATCTGTTCGGCGCCCGGCAGCCCGTTGCCAGATGAAGCGATCTGGCTGATCGCCAGGATCGGCCTGATCTGATCAATTTTCAAGCTGATGTCGACACCGCGAAACGCAGCCTGGACGGTAGAAGCCAACACCTGGCCTTTGGTCAGCATCGTGCGAATCCGCTCATCCAGATCGGCCTGTGCCGCATCTGCCCGGTTGCGGAAGCGCAATGGCTCTTCAATAATCATCAGGGTATCGGCTCTGACGGCATAGTCAAGAATAGACTCCGCCTCCGGGTAGATCAGATCAATCCATCGGTCCAAAGATGTAAAATGCAGGTTGTTGCTAACTCGCTCTGAATCGTGCAGCGCCAGGCGTTTCATGTGCTCGACGATTTCTTTGGACACCATGTTGGCTAAAGCCTGCCTGACAGCCGTTTCCCCCTCTGCATGAATCTTCATCGCCAGCTGGTCTTTTGTGTCCTTGCTCAGCAGCACCTCCCGGACAGGTGTCACAACTGCCTGCTGCAGCATGATGCTGGAACGCTGCGTTTCCGGGTTGAAGCTTTTTATCGAGTCAATTTCATTATCAAAAAAAGAAATGCGGATACCTTCGGCCGAATCGCCGTCTTCTGCAGCCGGTATGACAATATCGACGATGTCGCCGCGCCTGGCGAATTGCCCGGGACCATCGGTCAAACGCATGTGTTCATAACCATTCTGTAAAAGTTTCCGGACAAAGTGTTCCGGATCGAGCTGCTGCCCGACCCGACAATCGATAAGGTGGTCCTGCACGATGGCTAGAGGCGGTAGTTTTTGCAGTGTGGCGGCAGCCGGTATGATGAGTGCGCCAAAATCATGCGTGATCAGACGACCCACAATGGCCATCCGCTGCTGCTCGATCTCGTGGCTGGAAGCCTCAACATCTGTCAGGTTGAGTTCGCGCGGGCGAAAGATCAGCACAGGCTCTTGTGTCAATGCAGTCAGATCCGCAGCAACTGATCTGGCTCTGAGTTCATCAGGAACCAGGATACAGGGGCGCCTGCCCAGATCGCAGGACACATGCCAGGCTAGCCAGGACTTCATGGGATCCGGCGGTCCCGTCAGATTGACAGCCGGCGGTTTTTTTCGGCTAAGGCATTGTATCAGGTATAGATAAGCAGGATCCTCATGGTGTTGTTTATGAATCATCTCAAGCTGTTCTTGCAACATATCGACTCCTATAATAAATTTACCGGGTGTCCGGGTGCCCGGGACAGACCGCTGACCAAGGGGCTGTTAAGAATTTGGGGTGTTTTTTCGTGGCATTTACGGATCTGGTCAATGTCACGGGAAATTAATTGAACAAGTTATTAATTTACAGACTCTACCGCCGGTTTAAGGTGGCCATGGCTCCGGACAGCCCTTCTTTTAATATCAGTTCTGCAGCATCTACGGCCAGATCGACAGCCGCTGACCAGGGCTCAATCAGTTCTGGCTGTATCTTTGATAAAACGAAATCTGCCAGATCCCACTGCTCTGGTTTGGGTCCGATGCCGATGCGGATGCGGGGAAATGACTGCGACTTGAGGCATTCGATCATGGAACGCATGCCATTGTGCGTCCCCGGCCCGCCGGATCGCCTGATTCGGATGGATCCACAAGCAAGATCGATGTCGTCATAGATGACAAGGATGTTCTCTGGTGGTATCTGGTAGTAACAGGCCGCATCTCGTACAGCCTCACCGCTAAGGTTCATATAGGTCAGCGGCTTAACTAAAAGACAGGAGTTGCCTTCGATCTGCCCCTCAGCTGTCAGGGCATGAAAACGGATCCGCTCAATCGGCAGCCGGTGCTTCGCTGCCAGCCGGTCAAGCGCCTGATAACCGCTGTTATGCCAAGTATGCTCATATTTTTTTCCAGGATTGCCTAATCCTGCAACTAACCAGATATTTTGCGTCACATTAATCTCCTGTTATCAGGCATTACACTTCTGCCGATCAATTGTTAAGCCAGTCCTTTACCGTTTCCCATTATAGCAGAGAAGTGAATTGTGTGGATAAAATCATACACAGCCTGTGGATAATGTGGATAAACCTGTGCATAACCGATTGTTGTGTTTCACGCGTCATATGTCTGTAAAGTGCCTGTAACAATGGTTTCACGCTCCGGTGCTGCAACGGATGTCTAGTGATGCAGAAACAGCTGCAACGCCCTGTTTTCAGGAATCAACGCCGATTTAAGCTAATTTTGACAGCCGCTGTCTGTGCATACACAGAACATTTTTTCTGAGGTTGTCGCTGTGGACAACCCAAGGGATTATGCACCGTCATTGCCCAGAAGCGCTTTGAACTGGCTCCGGTAAAGCTGCTGATAATGTCCCTGCTGCTGCACAAGTTCAGTATGCGATCCACTCTGGGCGATCTTGCCATCGGCTATGACCATGATCCGCGTGACATTCTTGATCGTCGACAAACGATGGGCGATTATAAACGATGTCCGGCCGACCATCAGGCGGTCAAGTCCCTGCTGCAGTGCTTTTTCCGTCTGTGTATCGATACTGGCGGTCGCTTCGTCGAGTATCAGGATCCGCGGATCGGCCAACATGACCCTGGCAAACGATATCAACTGGCGCTCGCCGGCAGACACGCCAGAGCCCTGGTCGTTGATCACCGTCATGTAACCGCCTGACAGGCGCATGATGAACGGATGGGCGTGCACGGCTTTTGCGGCGGCAATACACGCATCGTCTGAAGCATCCAGTTGTCCGTAACGGATATTGTCCATGATCGTTCCGGGGAAGAGAAAGGGGTCCTGCAGCATGATGCCCATCTGGGAACGCAGTGAATTCAACTTCACCTGATCGACAGGATAGTTGTCGATGGTGATCTGACCTGACGAGATGTCATAAAACCGGCATAATAAGTTGACAACCGTCGATTTGCCAGCTCCGGTCGGACCGACCAGGGCGATTGAATCACCTGGGTTTACCGAAAATGAAATTTCGTTCAGAACCATCTGGCCGGGATCATAAGCAAAGGATACATGGTCGAAACGGACACGCCCTGCTATCCTTGGCAACTCAGCAGCGTCCGGTTTGTCTGCGATGACAACCGGTTCGTTGAGAAACTCGAAGATACGTTCGATATAAGCGGCCGAATTCAATAAAGCATTATAGAAGTTGGCCAGATTGTTCACCGGTAGCCAAAAACGCCAGACATAGCCTACGAAGGCTACAATCGCACCGATCGATATCGGATCGCCATTGGCCTGGCGCAGCCAGATGGCGCCGGCCGCATAGAGCAGGGCTACAGTCGCATTAGATACTGTATCCACAAATGGCCACATGACCATATTGAGCGTGGCTGACCGCAGCCAGCTGCGTCTGAATTCGGTAATCAGGCGATGGTATATCGTGCGGTTGACAGCTTCCCTGGCAAAGACCTGCGTCACCTTCATACCGATCAGACTCTCCTGGGTATAGGCGTTCAGGTTGGCATTCTTGCGTGAAAGCAGCTGCTGCGCCCGTCTTTGCGCATTTTTCAGCAACAGGATGCCCAATAACAAAAGGGGCAGACCAGCCAGGGCATATAAGGTCAGGACAGGATCGACAAGCAACATGTAGACGACGATGATGACGAGGCTGAGCAGGTCGACAATCGAATTGATCAGGCCGTTGGACAACAGGTCGCTGACTGTGTTGACATAATTGACAATTCTCACCAGTATTTTGCCATGCGGCCGGTCATCAAAATAGGTAAACGGCAGGCGCTGGAGGTGGCGGAACATATCGAGGCGAATGTCGTGGATGATGCTTTGGCCGACAAAATTCATCCGCCGCATACGGTAAGCGGTCAATACCGCGACCAGCATGACGATCACACTGAATCCGGACGCGATCAAGATCAGTCCCCAGACATTTTTCGACGGGATCATGACATTGATCGCCTGCATCAGGAGCAGCGGTGACAGCAAATTGAGCGCACTGGCCAGGATCATGACGGCAAATGTTTTAAAGAGGTGCCTGGCGTACGGTTGCGTATAGCCAAGAAGACTCTTGAACTGCTCAAAATTAAACGGCGCTTCAAGGGATTCATCAATATCATAACGATTGCGCGCCATGTAACAGATCCCTCCCCTCTGCATCCAGCTCAGCTATCTCGGAAGGCGTCAGCCCTGCCTGGGTGGCAAACACGTCGAAATAAATGCCCCGTCTGGCCAGCAGCTCCTCATGTGTCCCGCGTTCGCAGATGCTGCCCTCATCAAGAACGATGATATGGTCGGCATGACGCACCGATGAGATGCGGTGCGCGATAATAAACACGGTACAGTCATGCAGGCGTTCAGCCAGGGCCATTTGGATCTCGTGTTCTGTTTCCATATCCACAGCGGACGTGGTATCGTCAAGAATTAAAATTTTGGGATTGACGACCAGGGCGCGCGCCAGTGCGATCCGCTGTCGCTGGCCGCCAGAGAGGCCGACACCTCTTTCACCAATAATCGTATCGTATCCTTCTGTCATTTTGCGGATAAACGTATCGGCTGCTGCAGTCCGGGCTGCAGCGAAGACCGCATCCTGGTCGATATCCGGCACACCATAGGCGATGTTGCCTTCAACCGTGTCGGAAAACAGGAAAACATCCT
This sequence comes from Bacillota bacterium, assembly GCA_033549405.1. GTDB lineage: Bacteria > Bacillota > Clostridia > Saccharofermentanales > UBA5734 > JAAYBY01. The sequence goes on from JAWSUP010000152.1 coordinate 8,285, forward strand.
GCATGACCATGCCGATATTGCGCCGCAGTTCCTGCAGGTTATAGTCGCACATCCACATCATCCACCAGGATAGCTCCGAAAGTCGTGTCGTATAGCCTGGGTATCAGGTTGATCAGGCTGGTTTTGCCTGACCCGGTCAGGCCGACAATACCTATTGTCTGGCCTGGTTCGGCAATCAGGTTGATGTCCCTGAGGCTGGGCTGCAAGGCATGTCCCTTGCGCTCACCGTAGGTGAAGGTCACATCGCGGAATTCGACTTTGCCTTTGATCTCAATGCTGCGCGTCTGCTCAAAGGATTCGTCATCGCTGGTCGCCGTCACTGCATTGTCCTGCGGCTGTATAATACGCGGCTTCTCCAGGAACAGGTCGATCACCTTCAGTGCCGACGCCGCATAGCGCTGGATTTCATTCATCAGGTTGCCGGCCTGACGCATCGGCTGCGTCAGGACAAACAAAAGCCCGTTAAAGGTGACCAGGCCGTCGATGGTCAGCTGGTCATTGATGACCAGAAGCCCGCCAATCAATATAACAGGCACCATCATGAAATTGGCCATGGCATCCAGAGCCGGCAGGAAGCGGACAACCGCTTTATTGTGGCGCATGTTGGCCTGGCGATAGTTCTCGTTCTGGGTCTCAAATTTCGTCTCTTCAAAGTCAGCGCGGGCAAAAGCGCGAACGACGCGATTGCCCGAAATATTCTGCTGGACAACCGAGTTCAACCGGGAAAATACTTCGCGTATTTCGCTCCAGACCGGCCGGATCGTACGGCCAAGCCGATAGGTCATGACAAAAATCACGGGGCTGATCAGTAAGGCAACCAGTGCCAGTTTCCAGTTGACAGTGAAGACGTACAGAGAACCGAATACAAATAAGAACAGGCTGTCGACGGTGGCAAAGGCCGTATAGGATATAAAATGCCGGACCATGTCGACGTCACCGGTCATTTTAGACATGATATCGCCAATGCGTGACCGATTGTAGAACGATTCATCCAGATTTTGCAGATGCCGATAAAGGCTCTCCCGGATGCGCGTAACGGTGTTCTGCGAACAATACTCAAACTGATAGCGAAACAGAACAGCCATGCATGATCGAACCAGCGGAACCAGAACTAAACCACCCCCTGCACTAAAGTACAGGGGATTGTTTTGCGACTGAAAGTCG
>JAWSUP010000153.1:0-9418 GCA_033549405.1 Bacillota bacterium
CATGGCGATTTTTGCCAAAGCGCTGGGTAACGGGTTCCCCATCGGCGCGATCATCGGCAGCAGGGCAGCCATGGAAGGCGCCCATCGATCCTTTATCAGCAGCACCTACTGGACGGAAGGCATCGGGCCAACGGCAGCGCTTGCGACCCTGCGGAAGATGGAACGGGTCAAAGCGCACGAGCACGCTGCACAGATCGGTGCGGCTGTCTCGACGGCCTGGAAGGCGCACGCGGCAGAGCAAGGCCTGCGGATCCATACCGGCGACGGCTACCCATGCCTGGCGCATTTCAGGTTCCTGGATGAAAACAGTGAAACACTGCGAACGCTGTATACCCAGATGATGCTTGAACGTGGCTTTCTGGGCGGCGTCTCCATCTACCCCACCATGGCCCACACCGCTGACATTGTCCGCCTGTATGACGCTGCCGTGAGTGAGGTGTTTGCCGTTCTTGCCAGGGCTGTCCGGCAGGACTGCGTCGATTCGCTGCTCCGGGGGCCGGTGGCGCACTCAGGATTCAGGCGATTGAACTGACAGATCAAGTAAACTGACAGATCAGGTTGTTGTGTCTTGCAGGCGGCATCTGATTTTTGACAATCCATTTGATCTGACTGGACATCGATATCAGTGTCCGTTACCTGATTACAGACAACTGTCATTCATCTGCCTTCCTCGTCTAATACTTTCTGAATATTTTGTTTTCCATGAAGTATTCGATGGATTTCAACAGTCTTTTTTGATTTATTTACAACATAGAAAACGATATAGTCGCCTACCGGAATATGCCTGTAAATTGGGACATCGGCATATATGGCATACATCAGTGGCTGTGTTCGCAGATTGTCGATGCATCGCCGCAACTCCGCAACAAATCTCGATGGTGTACCCGGATAGAATCCAGAAAGATACTCCAGAATATCGTCCAAATTTCTGCGTGAGACAGGAAGATACCTGATTTTATATTCCATCGGATGCATCCTCAATACCAGCCCAAAAATCAGCATCATCAAGCCATTGGGTATCGGATGCGTGTGCTTCGGTTTGTGCCTTCCTGAGCTCACACAGAACGTATTTTTTGTGCAGATATTCCTCGTAAGCAGAATACTCCTCGAAATTGATCATTACAGCAGCACCGTTTCCATTTTTCGTGATAATAACCTGATCATGCTGCTCCAGTAATCGTGCAATTTCAGGGAAATTATTACGCAGTTCCCTTGTAGCCCTGACATGAGTTTTTCTCATACGCGCACCTTCTTTCGCCAACATTGTATCACAATTACGATACAATTTTCAAGGATCAAGACAAACGCGTTTTGGCACGTCTGTTTATTCACAGGGGCTACCAAGGGGATACCGGTCTTATAGCAGTTCAGCATGAGTTTGTGAACCGGCTCCATTGATTCCCGTGCCTTTATCTGGTACGCTTGAACAGGAACACAAATGTCCATCGTAGGATGTTGTGCGGTGGACACACGGGAGGTATCGCGATGCAGGCTTTTGATTTTCACCAGGTAAAACTGCTGCCCGGCATGCTCCGGGATACCGTCACTGAGATGGCTGATTTTTATCGCGCCATACCCAACGACGACATTCTCAAATATATGCGAGAAGCCGCCGGCCTGCCTGCGCCGGGCCGCTATCTGACCGGCTGGTATGCCCATTCGCGCGGCATGGGGACGCTGGGCCAGTGGGTTTCTGCTTATTGCCGCCTGTATGCCCTGACCGGCAATGAGGCGGATTGCGAGAAAGCGATTGAACTGATCGAAAATTTCTGGTTGTGCCATGACCTTACCCGGGACAGCAAGCGGCCGCTTCTGGGTGCGCGCTCCTTCTATGCTTTTGAGAAACTTGTCCGGGCTCTTGGCGACCTGCAGATCTATGCTGCATACCCCATGCGCGACCGGGTCATCCAGCTGGTCGATTTTGCCCTGGAAAAGCTGGGCCGGTCCAATAAATTCGGCGATAACGGCGCCGAGTGGTATACGCTGCCCGAGTCGCTCTACGAGGCGGCCATCCTTTTTGACCTGCCAAAAGCTGCCGAGGCCGCTGCCATCTGGGAGTACCGCGATTTCTGGGACCTGTTCAACGACGGGCACGACCCCTTTTCCCGCAAGCCTGAAGCGGGCTTGTATTCCGATTTCTGCCACGCCTACAGCCATGTCAATTCCTTTAACAGCTGCGCCATGGCCTGGCAGTATCACGGCGATCCATACTACCTGAAAGCGCTCAAGTCGTTCTACATCTTCATGCAGGAAACCCAGGTGATGGCGACCGGCGGCTACGGGCCGGAGTTTGAGCACCTGATGCCCAAAGACCGGATCATCAACGCGCTGCGCACGAGCCACGACAGCTTCGAGACACAGTGCGACAGCTATGCGGCTTTCCGCCTCTGCCGCCACCTGACTGAGATCACCGGCGAAGCCGTGTATGGCAACTGGGTCGAGTCCCTGATCTACAATGCCGTCGTCGCCACGATCCCCATGACGCCGGAGGGCAAGGTCCTGTATTACTCCGACTACAACATGTATGGCGCCTGCAAGTTCAACCGCCAGGACAACTGGACCTGCTGCACAGGCACAAGGCCGCTCCTGGTGATCGACATGGTCCGCCAGATCTATTATCATGACGATGCCGGCCTCTGTGTCAGCCAGTACACCCCTTCTGAAGTGACCTGGGAAAAGGATGACCAAATGGTTCGCCTGATCCAGGGGACAGCATTTCCCCTTGAGGACACAGTCCGCATGACCCTGCAGATGGACCAATCCCGGACTTTTGCGCTGCGCTTGCGACAGCCGCCCTGGCTGGCCGGTCCGATGACCGTGGCGATCAACGGCGAACAGGTTCATGATGCCGTGCCTGAAAAGGGCTGGCTGTCGCTCAACAGGACCTGGCAGCCCGGCGACACCATTACTGTGTTGTTGCCCCAGAAAGCCTGGCTGCACGCGCTGGACACGGAGAAAAACGGTCCCAACGCTTTTATGCATGGTCCGGTCGCGCTGGCTGCCGTCTATACGGGACCCCAGACGCCCAATGACCAGATGAATGTGCGCAAACTCATCGACCGGCTGATTCCGGTACCGGGCCGGCCGCTGCATTATACGGTTGAAAACTGCGACACGCTCGCGTTCAAGCCATTTTATGAATTCCAGGAAAACGAGCGCTATTTTCTATACCATGACACAACGGCGCATGCGACGATCCGCTTTCCCTGAGCGTACGAGCGTATCAGGTATCCTCTATCCGGATACAACGAAAACGGAGGCACAGCCATGAAACCAGTTCATCCCCGTATCACCAACTTCTACGAGCCGATCGGCATCGACCGGGATCCGGTTTTTGCCTGGGAATACCAGGGTGGTGAGGGCGCCGTTCAGTCGGCCTACCGCCTGGTGATTAACCGGTCCGGCGGCCAGTACCTGTATGACAGCGGCAAAGTCCTGTCGGCGCAGCAGAACAACATCACCGCGGCCATACCTGGCTGGCAGAGCCACACCCGTTATGCCTGGCGCGTCTGCGCCTGGGACCAGTCCGACCGGCCCGGCTGGAGCGATTTCAATCCGTTTGTAACCGGCATCCTGCCGGAAAACCTCCGGCAGCCTGCCTGGATCAGCAGCGGCACAGCGGCGGACAAACCATATTATGCTGCCCGCCGCTTTCACCTGACCGTCAGGCCAGAGAAAGCATACCTGTCGATCTGTGGACTGGGCCAGTTTGTCGCGACACTGAACGGTCGCAGAGTCGGTCGGCACGAACTCGACCCAGGCTGGACCGACTATCACAAGCGCACGCTGTATGTGACCTTTGATGTCTCCCCTTACCTGGTGGCAGGCGAGAACACCCTGATCGTCGAAGTGGCAAACGGCTGGTACATCGGCGATACGGCCGACGGCCGCCATTTCTACACCAAAGCGATCAACTATGAGCCGTTTGGCAAGGCTCTGCCACTCTGGCTGCGCATGACCGTTGACGGAGCAGAACCATTCTGCCTGGACAGCGACGACCAGTTCATCACCTGGTCCAGCCAGACGACGCTCGCCAATGTCTACGGTTCGGAAGATATCGACCGGGCGGAGCGGATCGGGCCGGATCTCAGGCTGGCGGAAGAGGCCGGTATCACCCGGCCTGCCCGCCTGCTGACCGAAGACGAACAGCCGGCCGGGATTCTGACAGCCCAGAGCCATCCGCCGGTCGGCATCAAGAACACCTATGCCGGAATCCTGGCCGGACAGCCTGCGCCAGGCATCCTGGTATACGATCTCGGACAGAATATGGCCGGTCTCATTGAAATCAGCGTGCGAGGGCGGAAGGGTCAGCGCGTCGTCGTGCGCATGGCAGAAACCATGAACCCGGACGGCAGCGGTACGATCAGGCTGATCGTGCCGACCTGGTCTGCCTGGACGCTGGCCGGCGGTCCGCAGCCGGAGGTTTTCCGGCACCAGTTCTCCTATGCCGCCGGCCGCTGGGTCCAGGCGGAAGGCGTGACAACTGAGCCCGAAGATCCCGAACTGCCGCAGCTGCTTGCCGTGCGCGGCCATTTCATCACGACGGCGGCGCGCGATGTCGGACACTTCACCTGCTCCGACCAGATGTACAACCAGATCAACAACCTTGTGCTTAAAGCAGTCGAGAGCAATCTCAACCACGTGCACTCCGACTGCCCGACCGTCGAGAAGCTGGGCTGGCTGGAAGAGTCCCAGCAGATGGCGCCATCCATCATGTTCAGTAAGGATGTCGACGCCCTGTGGAGCAAGATCGCGACAGATGCCTGCGACAGCCAGTATGGACCGGACGAGTCCGACGTGGATGTCGGAAAGTTTCCGCACGCCTATGGCCCCGGGCTGGTGACATCAGTAGCGCCGCGTTACGCCAAATTCAACCGCGACTGGGGCCATGGCAGCTACTGGGACATCGTGCCCTGGGGCAGTTTCATCATCATGGGCCCGTGGCAGCAGTACCGCTTCTACGGCAACCGACAGATCCTTGCCGACATCTATCCGGCGGCCGTCCGCTACCTGGACTGGCTGGAGCAGAAATACCGGGATTATCCGCGGATCTATGGCAAAACCGGATCAGCCCGTTTCCTCTGCCATGGTCTGGGCGACTGGGGCATCGGCGACGCTTCCAACAAATCGCGGGAAAACACCGAGACGGCCTTCTTCTACCAGGACCTGGTTCTTATGGCCAGTATTGCCGAACTGCTGGGCAAACCTGAAGATGCCATCCGTTACCGGGTTCAGGCCCAGGCTGTCTGTGACAACTACAACGCGCACCTGCTGGTCGAAGACCCGGAGAGCGGCGACTGGTGCTACCGTTCATACGATGTGCCGGACCGCCTCGTGATCCGCCAGGTCAACCAGGCAATCCCGCTCTCATTCGGGATGGTGACGCCTGACAAGAAAGACAGTGTCATCCGCTCGTTCATCCACGTCGCCGAAACAGGCGTGCTCAATTCGGGGGAGATCGGCCTGCGCTTCCTGTTCAACACCCTGCACCGCCTGGGCCGCCAGGACATCATCAACAAGATGATCCTGCAGGAAGAGCACCCCAGCTATGCCCGCTTCGTGCGCCGGGGCGAAACGACACTGCCGGAGTACTGGGCGGATCGCGGCCGCAGCCGCAACCACGACATGATGGGCCAGATCGTGGAGTGGTTTTACAGCGGACTGCTGGGCCTGTCCTCGGAAGATGGCTTCTCGACTTTCCAGGTCGCTCCGGTCCTGCCGCAGACGCTCGACTGGGTCGAAGGCCAATACCACGCCATCACCGGCCTGATCCGGGTCCGCTTCGAGCAGACAGACCTGCTGCACCAGCTGACAGTGGAAATCCCGGACAACACGCGTGCCCGCCTGGTCCTGCCGCGCCAGACCGCGGCCGGCTATGACCGGGTTTTGTGCAATGGAATACCCCAGGCCGATCCGAACCATCCGCTCGAGGTTGGCGGCGGCTACTACGTGATCAGCGGCTGCTGGTCTCAGGATCGTTGACGATCAAGATTCATGACTAGACACACTATTTTGATTTCTTAGGTATACACCCTCTGTCAGACCTGTTTCCATGCTAAAGCTATAATTACCTGAAACCTCATGAAATAAGGCTGAAACGCCTTTTTTCTTTGTAAATGACTATTGATTTTCCATTCCATATGTGTTAGAATTTAGGTATATAGTTAGGTATGGAGGCGCGCATATGGGAAAGTATTCAGTACCTGATTTTATCCGCAAGCAAAAGCCTAAAGGGACAATGGTTAAGAACATATCCGGCTATTTCTATGTCTACGAGTACAAAAGCATCAAAGGTCATGACGGTAAACGCAAAACACAGATGGGAAATATCATTGGTTCGATCAAACCAGGGATCGGGTATGTTGCGAACGGCAGTTTTCTCTGTGATTCGGAGATAAGCACCCTGGAATTCGGTGAGTACGCAGTCACGCTTGCCAATTCGCAGCAAACACTGGCCCTGCTCAGGGAATGCTTCAATCCTGAAGATGCCCTTGCGATCTATGCAGTCTCGATCATCCATTTCATTCAGGGATTCACTTATATGAAGGACATCCAGAGCTATTACGACATGAGCTATCTTTCCATAAAGTATCCGTCCCTAAAACTCGGATACGAGTCGCTGTCCTCCTTGTATGACAGCCTGGGCCGCCGGCAGGGCAGCGTCATAAAAATGGAGGAAAAGCTTGTCGCTGCCTGTTCCGGACAGGTGGCCATTGACGGACATGTGATTGGATGCGTCTCCGGTGAGAACGATCTGGCGGTAAAGGGCTACAAGTTCGGCAAGATCGGGGAGCCTCAGATCAACCTGCTGATGGCCTATGACATCAATACGGGGATACCTCTCCTTTCAAGGATTTATGAGGGAGCAAGCACCGACAAGGTCAGTGTAAAAGACCTGACAAGGCAGGTCGAGCTCAAAAACATGCTCTTTGTCATAGACAGGGGTTTCTACAGTGCAGAGAACCTGAAGCTGTTCAGCAGTGACGGGAACTCATACATCATTCCTCTCGCAAAGAACATCACAGCCTGCAAGAAGGCTGTCAGCAGTCTCGAGATGACAGGACGTTTCATGTACCAGCAAGGCCTCAAAGCCTCCGTGGTCGAATACAAGGACGAAATGATCGATGGAAACCGTGTCATCACGTACAGGGATCTGAATGAGTCGGCTGCTGAGCAGACGAATTATCTCCGTCATATGGGCATGGGAGATAAGGCCTATACTCAGGAAGGATTCGACAAGCTAAAGGACTTCATGGGCGTGATTGTCTTGCAGACAAGCATCATGGGCAAGACGCCCCAGGAGATCTACGAGCTCTATAAAAAGCGCTGGACCATCGAAACTTATTACCATTACTTCAAGAACAAGGCGGACTACGGCTCTCTCTACCAGCAGGATTATTACAAGACGCAGGGGCTTGCCTTCATCATGCTTGTGAGTTCTCTTATTCATAAAGAGTTCGAGGATGCTGTAAAGGCCGTAAAGGGCAAAAGTGCTCAGGACTGCCTTCTTGATGCTCGCATGGTCAAGGCTGACAAGAGGCGCGGTGTGTGGACGGTATGTAACTGCCGCAAGAAACAGGTCGAGTTGTTTGAGTCACTGAACACGAAGCTGGCAGTGGAGATCGATCAATATACCTAAAAAACCGAAAAGGTGTGACTAGAAGATGAACGAATCAAACTGTGCTGGAACAGAGCGCAGATATTCGCCTGCTTCCGTTTTTCTTTCCCCCAGCTGTCCTGTATAATGAACAGAAGATACGAATCGTTGCTTTCAGCCTGGCTCCCGCAATGAGCAATACAAAGAGATCAAGGCGAAATACGGTATCATCACAACGATTTGATGCGTAATGAACCAGAAAGGTGATGTATATGAAGCCGGTGAAGCTAAAGGAAATTGTTGATGAAATGGAAATGATGATGGATGAGTACCACAAGTATCTGAATACGGAGACCGGCGCCATTATCACTGTCAGTTCCGAAGATCTGGGAATCGCCGAAGATTCTGCTGAGGATGATGATTTTTCAGAATACTCTGACTGGCAGAAGGACGCCATTGAAGAAGCGATGGATGTGGTGATGAGCTTGAACAGCCGAAAATACATTGAACTGCCGGACAAGTGGGAGATTCACGAGTACAGAATCATGGAGGCATTCTGTGGTTCGATCAGTAACGAAAGCATCAGCAACGAATTGTATTCATCCATCCGGGGGAAGGGTGCATTCCGCAGATTCGAGGATGTAATCTTCAGGAATGGCCTTGAGGATGACTGGTACAGCTTCCGCCGTCAGGTGATCGAAAAAATGGCAATTGAGTGGTGCAGGCGTAACAATATCCTGTATGAATCATAATGGTCTGATGTATCTGAGGAGTAGCGTATGAAATCAAAAAAATTAGTAATATTGGTTTCATCCTCTGTGTATGGTATTGAGGAACTTCTGGAAAGAATCTATACATTACTGACGACCTTTGGATACGAAGTATGGATGTCTCATAAGGGTACCTTACCGGTATTTTCAAATAATTCTGCACTTGAGAACTGCTTACAGGCGGTCGATCGCTGCGATCTTTTTTTGGGAATTATTACTCCGTATTATGGGAGCAGCGGCAAAGATGTTTTGTCCTTTACCCATCGGGAGATAAGGAAAGCAATTGAACTCAAGAAGCCAAGATGGCTGCTTGCCCATGACCATATTGTCTTTTCACGTCAATTGCTCAGGGATATGGGATACAAAAACAAAGACGAACGAGCAGTTATACAATTAGCCAAAAAGGCTGTTTCAATCAGTGACTTAAGAGTTATAGACATGTATGAGGAAGCAATTTTGAATGATGTTAGTTTTAATGAAAGGCAAGGGAATTGGGTGCAGAAATACCAAACAGGTGAAGATGCTCAATTGTTCGCAGTTGCTCAGTTTTCAAGATACACAGAGGTTGAGATGTTTCTTGATGAAAACCTGAAAGATATGCCGAAAATATCGCATATAACCAGCAAGAGAGGTGAAAGCTCTTGAATCTGGATACAATAAAGAAAACACTATTACTTGGTGAGAGCCAGAATGTTGAATATCTTGTAGATACACCTGTTAGTGACGTGCAAATGATTGGTCGAGATATATGCGCCTTTTTGAATTCGGGTGGGGGATATGTTGTTTATGGAGTTGGCCAAGATGGTGAGATAAAAGGTGTGAGCATTGATTCCAGACGTTTGATAAATCTTGAAAAAGCGCTATCTGGCGAAATTACCCCAAAAGCGCTCGTCTCATTTGAAAAGCATGAAATAGAAGACAAGCAACTACTTGTAATTGAAATTCCTGCCGGAAAGGATATTCCCTATGCCTATCAAAACGAAATTTTCATAAGAGATGGTGAACAAACGATCAGAGCTGATGTGGAAGCAATACGCAATATGGTAACAAT
>JAWSUP010000154.1:0-7862 GCA_033549405.1 Bacillota bacterium
CCGTTTGCTATTGTCTGCAGTACATCATCGGTGCTGAGCAGACGGGCGTACTGACAGGCATAGAATGCAGCAAAGCATTTCAGGACAAGATCGTCCATCTCTATCAGCACCGGCAAGCAGGCGATGAAGTCCATGCCTATCAAAATAGCGCCGATGTCGTCGGCGTCGTGATCGCCCGATGCCTGGACGCGGCAGATTTACGCCAGACCATGCAAGAGATCAGAAACCATGTCCGGGTCGTCGTCAGGAAATGATGGACTGCTATTTTGTACTGTTTTCAAGAAGTTATTGGCAATGTCGCGAAAAGCAACACATTCAATAAACTGTTCCCGATGAGTCTATCCTGTAAGTTCTGATCGTAACGGAGATGCAGCTTGAGCCATAGCGGAAAGAGTTGTTTTTCAGTACTGTAACTGCTAACATTTCGGTACAAGGCTCGAGACTTGTGAGCGAGATAAATATCTTTGAAAGGCAAGTTTCATGAATAAAACAACCAACACGTTAGCGAGTCATGAAAAAACGGTCGATGTTATCAAGCTTTCTGTTACGATAGTCTTAGTATCAGCCAGCTTATTGCTCTTTGGGTATATATATACAATAGGTGGCGTAGATAGGAATCTATGGATAGGATCGGTCCTTGGTTTTGCCATCCTCGGCTATTTTGTCCCTAAGGTTGCAGCAATCCTGATTGCACTTCTCGTTCCCTTACACTTTTATGCCATTTCACCGTTTCTGGCCATTATATTGCTGGCATTCATGCTTTTGTTCTTCTTTTCTATTCCCAAATCAGGGGTTGGCAGGTACTGGATAGCTATAATCGCCCTGCTCTTCTCAAATGCAGTGATGGCTGGCAACTCTTTCATCTATTTGATCATACCGATACAGCTTGCTTGCTTGATGTGTTTCAAATACACAAGGCAGCTCAGTTTTATTTTCCCTTCAATCATAACGATTTTATTGCTTTTTGGTATGTTGAGCACAGAGAATCCAGGCGTTAGTATTGACGATATAAGTGCGTTTATTGATGGTGGGTACAAAGATTACCCAACTTGGAAAGCCGATTTTTTGAATTTGTTTAATTATGACACCAAAAACCATTTAATGTCTGTTCTCGCTTTTTGGGCTGTAGTTTTTATTGGAACGATTATATCAAGCGCCATGTCCATGAAAATATTTATAAGAATTCGACAAATAGGATTAGCAGATCTAGCCATTACATTGATGACCGGTGGTATTTTCTCAGCAACGCTGTTTTTTAGAACACAGTATGTCGATTCTGTCTACCCATTGATTGATCTTATAACAGTGATGGTGCTATCAATAATGGTTTATGGGATTACACGTGTGCTTCATGTTTATCCTGTTTTGGCATCAGCAACCGATAGCGCTGCCTGCCAGATTGCAGATGGCCGCATGATGCGAAATTGTTGGAACAACATATCTGGTTATGAGAAGGCAAAACAAGAAATTCTTGAAGCACTGCGACCTTATACGCGTAAAGCCGAAAGAAGAAGCATGCAGGCAGCTGGGATCAAACCTGTCAAAGGTTTGCTGCTGTTTGGACCGCCTGGAACCGGTAAAACAATGCTTGCCCGGGGTATCGCTTCTGCTACAAAGATGAACATTATAACGGTATCCGGATTGGCGTTTGTTTCAAAACAAGTTGAGGAAAACGAGACAGCCCTCAGAGATGTCTTTAGCAAAGCGAGGGCGTTCAAGCCATGCGTGCTCTTTTTTGATGGTCTCGAGTCTTACTTGCGGCCAAGAAATGAATCCAGGCAGTCGAGCGATATAACAACGGTAACGACGTTCTTGAGCGGGATGGATGGATTACAAGAGCTAAAAGATGTATTACTGGTTGGTACGTTAAATCTGCCCGGTGACATCGATGCAGCTGCTATACGTCCGGGACGTTTCGATAAAATTATCTATATCGGTATCCCCAATCTGGAGGATAGAATAGCGATTTGGGGTCAATATCTCAACAAGAAGGCGGACATGCGGCACATCGATTTGTCTTTATTGGCAGAAATGACGGATCATTATACCGGCGCGGATATCAAAGGTATCTCTGAAGAGTTATTCAGAGCCAATAAGTACAAATTCTTAACACAACAGCAGATTATGACGGCTATCGCATCAACAAAGCCAACTGTTACGCCAGATATGCGAGAGCAGCATGAACGTGAAGCGCTTCGGTACACAAGAAACTTAAACGCGCCAGTAAATGTCAATACAGGCAAAGAGGGCAGGTATGGCAGGAATGCTATTGCGGGCATACGCGATAGATGGATACGCATGCAAAGTCGGACCCAAATAACACGGCTAATCACCCTGATCGTTGTTTTGGCGATAACTTGGACCTACCTGATCCTGCATGAAACACTGGGTGTCCAGGGTACTTATTACCTGTTTGGTGACCGTACCCAGGCAGAGCAAATCGTGTTTCCCCGGTTTTCACCGGCGATCTTCCATGGAGCCTGCCGGTTCATCGACGGGAGTACTGTTACTTATGCCATCAATGGTCGTACAATTTCCTTTATTGGCGAATACCTCATCTACAAGAATTACCTGCTTTGGACGACGGTTACACTTGAAGGCACGGTACCGGATGGCGCACGATTTGAAACAGAATTGCGTGAGATAGATCCCTTCGATCGTGCGCTTCGCAACACGCTGCTATTTGCTGAAGATGGATCAATAATCATCAAGAATGGCAGCGACATTTATCAGGGAACCTATCATCGAGAGGAGGAGATGATCTCCATTCATTTGGATGACGGCACTAATTGGCCACATTTGGTCGTCCTGCCAGATCGGATTCTCGCTGCAACATATGGCAAGTGATGGTACTTATCGTGTCTAAAATCGCTACAATATAATATCCTCATCATGGCCGGTTACCATTCTTGCCATCACATCCAGTAAAGTTGCTACCTTTTACCGACCAGATCATTATTAGCTCGTTATCCAAAATTCGTTGCACGCGTAACAATTACTGTCTATAATCGAATTAGATTGAGCTTTTAGAAGTGCAACGCCTTGAGGTGTACAGATGAACTTTGCCGAAAAACTGAAAGCGCTGCGCATGACCCGACGACTGACCCAAGAAACGCTGGCTGCCGCGGTTGGTGTCAAGCGCGCCACGATAACACAGTATGAAAAGGGACGAATCGTTCCCAGTCACGAGGTGCTTCTACGATTAGCGGGTTTCTTCCAAGTCAGCCTGGATGAATTGGTCAATTTTGGCGATACATCAACCGTTCAGGTCGATAACCATGCGTGGTTGCCGACTGCTGCCGATGCTCGTGTGCATGAGCATAGCCTGTACAGATTGATCTCTCAAAAAATTGTTGCCGATCTGCACCGGGAAACAAATGATGATTTTATACTACATAATCGTTTGATCGTAACTAATATTATTGAATCAATCATCATCCTATATATGCAGGAAAAAGAACCGGCGCACATGCCATTGAAGCTTACCTATGATCATGGAACAGTCGATATAGACCATATCATTCACACATATCTGGGTGAACTGATTAAATTGAAAAAACTAACTGATCTAATGCAGTAAAATCTTTGAGTTTGCTGTAGAATTAATAATTGCATGAACGTTTAAAGAGCAGGATGGTGCGCATATGGTGGAAACAGTCATTGTGACAATCAAAATGTCAGAACATCACATGGAAAAAGACATCGAATGTGTTGCGACCATACCATTTATCAGCATTCTGAGCAGAATTATTGATTATTACTGGAGTCCTGAGAGTAATCCAGGATCGTTTTCAATCTTGATTGATTCTGAAAATCGGTATTTTGATCCAGCCCTTTCTTGTGTAGAAGCGGGTATCTGGGATGGTGCTAGTTTAAGCATCCACCAATCGGTTTCGAAACCCACATGAATAGTGAGCTGTTGATTCATCTGTACACCCCGGATCAGTTTTGGGAAATAAGTATTGCCCAGTCAGTTGCAGCATCGCTGACGATTGGTGGCGGAAAGCAGCATGATGTTTGTTTGCCGACATTGTTTTCTACCCAAGAGTGGATCAGTTTCGAGCTTATGCAAGGTGAGTACTGGCTGGATACCAGGCAGCAGCCTGTTTATTATAATGGACAGCCGCTTACGCACAAAGCAATTCGATGTGGTGAAACCTATTACATCATTCGGGGACAAGAAAAAGCTGTTTTAATGATTAAGAGCAAGGTAGATTTCCCTGAACCAAACAGAATTTGTCAATTGCATCAAGATAAAACGGTCAGAATCGGCCGAGGAGAAGACAACGAATTGGTTTTACTTGATCGGCTGGTATCTGAGCATCATGCTTCGATCAGTTACGATGGTCACCAATTTGTTTTGCAGGATCTTGGCAGCACCAACGGGACCTTTATCGCAGGCCAGCGGATTACGAAGCAAGTCTTGCAGGATAATCAACTGATCACTCTTTGCGGCAATAAAATTCGTTATCAGATGGGTTGTTTGATCATCGGCAGCGAGATGCGTCCAAACGGGTTGAAAGAAATCAAGCGGCAGATAGCAGCATACCCCTATTTCCAGCGTCCACCTCGATTCAAGCCGGTCTTACCGACCGGCGAGATCACGCTCCAGTGGCCCCCGCTCATGTCTGCCAAACCGGAAACCAACTGGTTGCTCATCTTACTACCCGCTATAGCTATGATGTTTATACCGATTACCATGCTGATCAGCAGTTTAGTCAGTGCCAATGGCGTACTACCGATCACTTATCTGGCATTTTTATTCATCACTCCCATTTCACTTGTTACATCCCGTTATACATATCGATTGCAGGTCAAGAAATATGAAAAAGCCGAAAAGGCCAGACAGGAGAAATATCAAAGATACATTGAACAAAAACGTACAGAAATCAGTCAGGTATGGCTTGGACAGAAGCATGCACTGGAGCAAGCTTATCCGGACTTTGCCGGCTGCATGGATTGGGCAGTTAATCGCAAAACAACACTCTGGGAGCGGTTGCCCCAGCATCCCGATTTTCTTAGTATTCGCCTTGGTCAAGGCAGTGTTCCACTGTGCATAAACCTTAAACTGCCGGAAAACGCCGGTCATAACGATGAGGACCCCATGCTGGAACTGGCGCCAGCCTTAGTCAAACAATACGGCCAGATTGATCAGGTTGCCATCGGGTTACCGTTAACTGGTGTGGTATCCCTGGGGATCGCCGCTGAACGAAACTGGGCACTTAACCTTGCCCGCAACATTGCTGTTTTCATAGCCGCAACTCATGCCTATGATGAAGTCAAACTAGGTGTCGTCTGCCCTACTGGAGAATTGAAGCAATGGCACTGGCTGAGATGGCTCCCGCATAATTGGGATAATGACAGAAAAATGCGTTTTTTTGCCAGTGACAAAAAAAGCACTCACAACCTGTTTACAACCATCAATGATATTATTTCGGTTCGCGACTCACTACTCCGGCATAAAGAGGCAGGGTCAACAGCATTGCCAACCCCGGTATACATCCTGTTCATTGCAGATGGCGAACTGGTCCGACATGAACTCCTCTTGAACTATATAGCACAGAACCGGGCTGACTATGGTTTGATTGCCATCTACCTGCTTGATCGATTAGAAAACATGCCCAAAGAATGCAACTGCCTGATCCATGTCGCTAAATCAGAAGGTACGGTGCATTTTAGAGACGGTGCGCATCCGTCGTTTAGTTTTGTTCCAGAGACGAGTGATATAAAACAAGCAGAGCAAATTGCCCGCTCACTGGCTCCTGTCCGATTAGTCACCATGACTGCCAGCGAAACCATCCCAGCGACAATCACTTTCTTAGAGATGCTTGACAAGCCAGTTGTGCCGACAGAGACAATCCGCGATAACTGGCAAAAAAATGAGCCATATAGATCCCTGGCTGCTATGGTAGGCGTTGGATCAGGCAACCGTATGATCCAGTTGGATCTGCATGAACGCGCGCATGGACCTCATGGCCTGGTTGCCGGCATGACCGGGTCCGGCAAGAGTGAGTTTTTACAAACGTACATAATTGCGATGGCTTTGTGTTATCATCCTCACGAAGTTGGGTTTATCTTGATCGACTACAAAGGTGGTGGCATGGCTAACGTTTTCCGTAAGCTACCACATAATTTAGGAATTATATCCAATCTGGACGGCAACCAAACAAATAGGGCCTTGGCCTCACTTAAGGGTGAAGTTGCCAGACGACAGGTTTTGTTCGAGCGCTGTGGCATCAACAATATTGACCGGTACCAAAAAGGCATTCGCAACCATACCATAGCTGAACCTTTGCCTCATTTAATCATCATTGTCGACGAGTTTGCCGAATTGAAAGATGAAAAACCAGAATTCATAAGCGAGCTAGTCAGTACTGCACGTGTGGGTAGAAGCCTGGGCATACATCTAATCCTGGCTACGCAGAAACCTTCCGGAGTTGTTGACACACAGATCTGGAGCAACTCCAGATTTCGTGTCTGCCTAAGAGTGCAAAGCAGTGAAGATAGCCGAGAAATGCTCAAACGACCTGACGCAGCATTAATCACCCAGATCGGTCGTGCATACCTCCAGGTTGGGCATGATGAGGTTATTGAGCTCTTCCAATCAGCCTGGAGTGGTGCTGAACACAGGGCCGCAGGCCAATCCAGCCGAGATCTGGTTCAAGAAGTGGATCTCGATGGCAGCCGCCATCCGCTGAACCAGGATATTTTCCAGACTACCAGGCAGGAAAAGCAATCCGAGCTCGTGTATCTGATCGATCAAATTGTCGCAACAGCCGAAAAAATTGCATTGAAGACGATCAGCAAAATCTGGTTGCAACCGTTGCCAGATAAAATCGTTCTCGCACAACTGACTGATATGACTGAACCAGTCTGGATCAAGTCCCCCCAGGCAAGTACAGCCTGGGGTAAAGCTTGTGTAGGCTTGGCCGATCATCCGGCTGGTCAGACCCAGTATCCGGTTGTTGTCGACTTTACTGTTGATGGGCATCTCCTCGTGGTCGGCGCCCCTTCATCTGGCAAAACGACCTTGATCAAAACACTTCTTGTCGACTTGATGCTTAGTCATCGACCAGATGAAGCGGGTTTCTATCTGCTTGATTTTGGCAACAGGTCTTTGGGGGTCTTCACCGGATCACCACATTGCGGTGCTGTGATCATGCCAGAGGATGAAGAGAAGATCAAGGCATTGTCACGTTACTTGCCTCAGGAACTTGAACGACGCAAACGCTTATTTGCCAGTGAAGGTGTTGCCAGTATTAAGTCATACAGACTGATCGGGAATCCACTACCAGCACTATTTTTTGTTGTCGACAACATGACGGCATTATTTGAGTTGTATCCGGATCTCGAGGATCTTCTGGTCCAGATCACGCGCGAGGGTGCCAATTTTGGTCTCTATCTAGTCCTAACCGCACATTCAGCGACGACGGTTAAATTTAAAATCATGACGAACATTAAGCGAACTTTGGCTTTGCAGCTGATGGATCGCAGTGAGTATAACTTATTGGTTGGCAGACCGACGATTGAACCAGCCTATGTACCTGGGCGCGGTTTGTTCCGGGCGATTGAAACACTTGAATTTCAGACCGCGCTGCCAGTTGAGGGTGAGAATGAGATTGAACAGACTGCACAACTCAAAAAATTACTCGATCAGATCGGCAGTAACTGGCAGGGACCGATAATCGAAAAGCTACAGGTTCTTCCGACTGTTTTGTCTGTTAGTGTTCTCAGCGATTTTGCCAGACAGCATTCATACCAAGACCAGTCGTCAGGCATACCCATTGGACTGGATATAGAATCAGTCCTCCCGGTTTTCTGGCAACAGGAGGCTGGAAATCTGCTTGTGGTTGGACTTAATC
>JAWSUP010000154.1:7872-9366 GCA_033549405.1 Bacillota bacterium
GTTTACTCAATATATTTGATAAAATTCAAGATGACAGTCTGAGCATCCATATAATTGATGGGCCAGCTCAAACGTATAAAACGTTGGTTGATAAGCTGCAAAATTCGACCTGTATTGCCGACATAGAGGAGGTTGGCAGCCTGCTTGCTGGCCTGATCAAGGCAGTTCCAGACAATGAAGAGGTCATTGCCTGCTCCCGAACACGAACGACTATTCTTTTGATTACAGATTTCAAAGATTTTAGCATTAAAGCCAGTATAGAGCAAAAAGCTGATCTAGAGCGATTGATCCGGAAATCCGAACAATTTGGCATACGAATTGTCATTGCCGGTTTGGCAACCGATCTGGCTGCATGCTGGGATGGACCTGTCAAAGCGATTCGAGATCATTGTGCCGGTCTTGTTCTGACTGAACCCAATGATCAGCAGCTCATCAACATACGTTTGCCATATACCATCACATCCAAACCGCTTAAGCAAGACGAAGGCTATTTCTCTAGCGTCTATGGCACCTGCAAGATCAAACTGCCAACATCAGTTAAACCGAAATGAGGAGGCACCACACTATGTTAACGCAAACTCATCAAATCGATCAGAATGAACTGGTTTTTCTGGCTGCATTGGCCGGCGAAAACATGGTGGTTGGACTTGATGACCCATTTGCCGGTTGGCTGGCCGAGCAGGTACTGGACGAATGGCAGCGTGTTCATCCAGAAATGCTGGAAAAAGGCATGATCACCTCACAGGGGAATGGACAGTATGCCGTTGAAGAATCCCTGCAAGAAGCAATCAAGTTGTGCTGCAAACCGGACAATTGGATTGCGCTGTATGATATGAACGACAAGAGCAAAAACAGTCACAGGATCCTGCATTTCCAAAGTGCTTCGAGCAGGTTCGTAATGATGAGTCGGGATGAAGACAATATTATTCGTTTGGAAATTGATGAGCGAGAAGGCAGCATTGGCCAGCAGATTTGCGAAATCCTACAGGTTAACCCGGCGATTGCTAAGATGAAACGACAAGTGGCCATTCGAGAGGATGTGCTAAAGGCCTTGATGCATCAGCAGAAGTTGGATGCAGCTATTTCCAAATTGTTGTCTGAACCTGATCAGGGACAACAAGCATTTATCAAGACAGCAACAGCACCTCAGATCAAGACCCTAATTACGTCCAGTGTCCAGAGTCTGGATCAAGCACCGATCAAATCATGGTTCTTGATCGCTGATCTGAACAACGCCTGGCTCATCGACGCGACAGATGCAGTAAGTACCGAGACTGTCCAGGTCATAGATACTGATAGTCAAGATCTTGCAGAACGAATCGAACGAGTTTTGGGCATGTCATGAATGGATGGTGTTAAAGCCTACAATGACTAGTCCAGTCAGAAATATATGTCATTAATAATAACATTATTTGCCTATTGTAATTTATAATAACATCTGCTATGATCAATCTAGAGTACAGCGAGGTGAGATGAGATGGCTGCATCGATCAT
>JAWSUP010000155.1:0-9366 GCA_033549405.1 Bacillota bacterium
CCAGGCCAACGATACCGGTCCTCGATATCGACATGGGCCGGCTTGTCAGCGGGAAACTGGATGAGGTTGTCACACAGAAGATCATGAAGATGAACGACTGGTGCTATACGATGGAAGGCTGGAAGAGAACGCTATATGGCATAGAAGGCGAGGATTTCGTCGTTGTCTCTGAAGATCCGTTCGATGTAGCTTTTCTGAACGAGACTTTCACGGACAAAATCCCGGATGAACATAAAGACAAAAAAATATTTTCCGTCGAGGAACTTTCAGCCCGTAAAGCTGATCTTCCATTTGCCTTATATGGATTCTATTCCCTCGTACCCAACCCGACACCCAACAAGCTTGCAAGAATCGCTGATCTGGCGTATGCCGACGCTGGATGGTTTGCAAAACCCTTACCTGTCGTAGCTTTGTCCGGGGCTGAACTTGACGAGTACAACACCCTGCATTCGACCATCGACGATTATGCAAAGCAGATTATCGCTCAAATGATCACCGGTCAGCTGGACGTTGAGGCTGAGTGGGATAAATTCCAGGCAAACCTGCAAAGTTATGGTTACGATCGTCTGATCGAACTGTATAACATCGGTACCCAGACCTTCAAGAGTGTTACACCGAATTATCAACCTTAAACTGGATCAGCTGTCTGCATCGAATATGGGGCTTATCCATTCAAAAGATAAGCCCCATATTCATCTATACCATTCAATATTATAAGGAGCATTGATGAAATGGGAATTAAAGTTGGCATTGTTGGCACAGGTTCTTTTGTTCAGGGATTCATACCGTTATTTAAGGCTCACCCGCTGGTGGACAAAATAGTTCTCTGCGATCTGGACAGTGAAAAATTGGCGGCAAATGCACGTAAACACCAGATTCCGGATGTCTCACCTTCTCTCGACGATCTGCTAAATACAGATGTTGACGCGGTCGTCGTTATGACTCAGCACTGGATGCATGCACCACAGGCGATACAGGCGCTCAAGGCAGGCAAGCATGTATATTCTGCCGTTCCGGCAGGCATCACACTCGATGAGATTGCCAGCCTGGTGCATACAGTCAAAGAAACCGGTCTGGTTTATATGATCGGCGAAACCAGTTACTACTATCCGGAAGCAATTTACTGTCGAGGTCAGTTTGCCCACGGCGCCTTTGGCCATATTGTTTATGGTGAGGCAGAATACTACCACGATTGGGACCACGGTCTCTATGATGTCGCGAAATGGC
The DNA here is from genome assembly GCA_033549405.1 of Bacillota bacterium. GTDB lineage: Bacteria > Bacillota > Clostridia > Saccharofermentanales > UBA5734 > JAAYBY01. The sequence continues at coordinate 1,228 of JAWSUP010000155.1, forward strand.
GCGGCGGCAAGAGCTGGATGAAGTTTGCCGGATCGCCGCCCATGCACTACCCCACCCATTCTACCAGTATGATCATCTCGGTGACCGGCTCGCATATGACGAATGTCTCCTGTCTGGGTTTCATCGACCGTTCCGACGATGGGATCTATCAGAAAGAAGCAAACATCTACGAAAACGAATTCAGCAACCAGACAGCCCTGTTCCGCATGTCCGACGGCAGTATGTGCCGGATCAACGAATTCCGCCGCATCGGTCATCCGGGCACGGTGCGTCTGTCGTTATTCGGAACAGAAGGCAGTTTTGAGCACAACACCCAATCTGCGGTTTGGGTGACCAAGGACGCAAAACAGAAAAAACTGCTTGATGAACAGTTAACCTGCAGGAATGTTTCGGCCAAATCAAAGGCAGGCAGATCTGTTGATATGGATTTAGTGACTGCGGCCGCAGGAACATACCTGGGCACTGCGCCCATACAACCGGTTGACCGGTTGCCTGAGACTTTTATTGGTTTGCCAAATGGCCATTGCGGTTCGCACCAGTTTCTGGTAGACGATTTTGTCAAAGCCTGCGTCAGCGGGATGCTTCCGCCCAATAACATCTGGGATGCCGCCAGGTATGTTATTCCGGGGTTGGTTGCCCATGAGTCTGCCAAGAAGGATGGCCTGCTGCTGGATATTCCCGATTTCGGCGACGCGCCCCTTTGAATGGGATCTTGCAGATACAATGCTGGTACCGCCCAGTGCGGATAGCGGATAAAGGAGAATAGACTGTATGTTCGATGAAAAGCCTCACCATTACATGACGGTGTTGCCCAGTGAGTTCAACCAGGCATCACTATGGATCGAGCGGCTGACAAACAAACAGAATCTACCCTACTCGTTCGCCTGGAATGGGCAGAAGGTTGATTTTTCCCAGCGCAGATGGCGCTTTTCAGTTCAGTCAGACCTGCTTGATGCTGCCCGTACTCAATATACAACCACGCTTACAGATGCAATGACAGGCCTTGAGATCACCTGTATTGCCGTTCAGTACCACCGGTACGCAGCAGTGGAGTGGACTCTGTGGTATGAAAACACGGGCAGCGCCGACACACAAGTGCTCAGCGACCTGTGCGCCATTGACGCGGAGCTTCTGGAACCTGATCTGAATCCGGATGTGGAACGGATCATTCCCGCTGTGCGGCTGTATCACTTCATTGGCGATTATAACGCACCTGACAATTACGCACCGGTCGAACACTTTTTCCACGCATATGAACCGCTTACCCTCAGATCGCAGGGCGGCCGTCCTGTCGACATGGGGTTTCCCTATGTTCGTGCTCAGGACGATCTCCGGGGTGTTATACTGGCGATAAGCTGGCAGGGCCAATGGGAAGCGAAATTTCAGGCAGCGGGCATCACGGGTCACCGGCAAAGAAAAGACGGGCTGCACGCCAGAGCCTGGCAACAGCATTTTCACGCGAAACTGTTGCCCGGCGAGAAGGTCCGTACACCGATGATCGTACTCATGCCCTATGAAGGCGACGATGGTATTCGGGCACAGAATCTGTGGCGCCGGTGGTTTCTTGAATACAACATACCGCGACAAAACGGAGAGCCCATCAAGCCGTATTATTTCGTCTCTAACGGGGAACTGATGGAACGGGTCACCCAGAAGGGGCATCTGCAGCTGATTGACACAATTGCCGCAGAAGGCCTTCCGGCAGATTATCTGTGGATGGATGCCGGCTGGTATGAAGATGTGGTCGATACCTATAATGCGCTGGGCACATGGAAGCCCCATAAGAAGCGATTTCCCGATGGCATCCGGATTATCAGCGAACAGGCCCACCGGCATGGCATCAAGACCCTGCTCTGGTTCGAGCCTGAGCGTGCCCGGGCGGGTTCTGAAATCCATCGCGAGCACCCGGATTGGCTGATCAGGCACCCTTACCTGAAGAAGAACATGCTGCTGGACTTAAGCAATGAGGATGCATTCGCATGGATTCTCGAGCGCATACTGTCACTTATAAAAAGTGAGGCGGTGGACTGCTACCGCAGTGATTTCAACATGGACCCGCTGCTGTACTGGCAGAATGGAGAGCCGATCGACCGACAAGGTATTCGCGAAAACAAGCATTGTATTGCTTATCTCAGGCTATTTGACGAAATTCTCAGGGCTAATCCCGGGATCCTGATCGACTCCTGTGCATCAGGCGGCCGGCGCAATGACCTGGAGACGCTGCGCAGGTCAGTACCTCTTCATATCACGGATTACTTCTATGAAAATCTGGAGCAGCTTGAAGCTGGAGCGCCCGATCTGACTGCCAAGCAGGCTATGCACCATAGCCTGTTTCAGTGGATACCCTATTTCGGATCTGGTTATGTGCCAGGTCCGGATAAAGATCATTATCATCATCGCAGCGTGACCTTGATCCCCTTCATCAACAGCATGTGCCTTACGGATCTCGCAACAGATTTTGAGCAGATCAAATGCTGGCAACAGGAATGGCGCGAAGTCGCGCACTGCCTGTATGGCGATTATTACCCGTTGACACCTTATTCACGGGATGCCCGGGACTGGATCGGCTGGCAGTTTCACCTGGAGGCATCGGAAGAGGGCGTTATCCAGGTGTTCATGCGTGCCCAGTCAGTCTACGATCAAGGAACCTTTCGCCTGCGGGGTTTGAACATTGATGCCAAATATGAAGTAAAAGACTACAATACCGGCGTTAAAAGGATAATTATTGGCGCTGAATTGATGGAAGATGGCCTGAAGATCGTCATGTTTAGGCGACCTGACTCAGCGCTGTTTCATTATTGCCGGGTGTAAAACACATGCTTCATGCCAGAGAAAAGGAGCTCTAAGATGAAAAACACTATTCTCTTTTTTGATGATTTTATGCTTAAGGAGTATACCGGTGTCAGAAAACGTTTTTTCACCGGAAAACAGATCTCAGTCGTACCCCCAGAAACCATCGGCCAACTGGGCGGCAGCATCATCTATCACCCGCCAGCCGACACCTATCGGTTGTGGCGGGCAACAATAACTTTTAATACATTGAAAGGTGCGTCAAAAATAGATGTCTATGAGTCAAGCGACCTGCTAAACTGGGAAAGGATCCCCGATCACCGCCTGTCGGGCATGGAATTGTTCAAGCAGGACGGGCATGTTTATCGGGATGATTATGAGCCGGACCCTGAAAAGCGTTATAAACTGAACCGGATCATCAGAGAACCTGGCAAGAAAGGAAACGGTTATCTGTCCTTCAGCGCCGATGGGCTTCACTGGCAATATGACAAGGAATATCAGTTTTGCAGCCACCTCAGCGACGCAGTTAACCGGACCTTTTACAATCCCGTCCTTGGCGAGTACGAGACGATACTACGGGGTTCACATGTGGATCGGCGTGTGTTTTGCATTTACTCAAAGGACATGATAAACTGGACCAACCCGAGGTGCATTCTGATGACACGACCGTGTGAAGAACCCTGTGTTGAGTACTACGGACTGACTCCGTTCCCCCAGGAAGGGTATTTCCTGGGATTCGCATACAAGTATTTTCCGCCGATGTTCGACACAGGACGCAAAAAAACAGCCGGGAACACTGATTCTTACCTCGTTTACAGCTATGATGGCAATTACTGGAACTTCGCTTCGGAAAACCCTGTCGTTGAACGGCCGCTGCCGCCACAGTATGGCTGTAATGGCATCTATTTAAGCTCGCTCGACATCACTCCGGATAAAATGAACTGGATGCTGGCAGGTGATTTGCGGCGCGGTGATCACGGAGCGGATATTGAGTGGGAGAATTCGGATTCCGGCTTGCGCGGCATTGCCAGGCAAGAGGGCTTATCCGCATTGGGGATCTACAGTGTCCGCCGGGAAGGATTCGTCGCATACGAATCGACCGCCAGGAAAGCACTCATGACGTTCCATCGGATTGTCATGCACGGTGACGCCTTGTTTTTCAACATCAGCGCGCCTGTCGGCTGGATCAGGTTCCAGATCAGCGATACGGACGGTGTGATACCAGGCTTCTCTTTTGACGACTGTATTCCATTCATAGAAGATGATCAGATCCGGTACAGACCGGTTTGGAAAGAACGCGATATAAAGGAACTGAAAGGACAAAGTGTATTCGTGCAGGTGCAAATGTACACAGCCATCATATTCGCAGTCTTGGGTGACTTTTATGTGCAGCCGGGCACATTTCCCATGAAAAGCCTGGGTAACCCAAGTATGCCTGAACAGGGAGCCAATATGACATGAGCCCGATCAAGGTGTTGCTGGTTGACGACGAAGTCATGATCAAACGGCTGCTCAGGGACAAGGTTAGCTGGGCGCAGTTTGATATGGAGATCATTGGTATCGTCAGCAGTGCCCGTGAAGCGCTGACATTCATCAACAATTTTGAGGTGGACTTGATCATCACGGACATGAAAATGCCGCTGATGGATGGCAACCGTCTGATTGAAGAAGCGCTTGGCTCGAATAAGAATCTTCGTTTCATCGTGCTGAGTGCCTACACAGAATTTGGCATGGTCAGAAAATCATTCAAATTGGGTGTTTACGACTACCTGCAAAAATCGGAAATCAATACCCCGACGATGAATAATGTGCTAATGAAGCTGCGCAATGAAATCATGTACAGCAGACAGGTGCGATCCCAGGCAGCTGGAGACAGCGAGATGACCACTGACTTTGACGAGTCTTCAATCAGCCCGGACAGCCTGTATACAGTGCTCAACGTGGTGTTTCAGGATGTAACGTTTCCCAGTGCTTCCCTGGCTTTTTTCCGGCAAAGAGACAACCAGTTTTTCCAATGCCATATCATCCGGATTTCACCGACTGCTCTCATGCTGCTGATCAAACACCTGCAATGCTCGATGCTTCAGATCCACTATGCGATTCAAGGATTGCTGGATGAAACTGAGCGTTTTTTTAAACATTCCTCGGAGTATCTGATCGGTGTCAGTTCAACGGGCGCCGGTTCGACCGTGGAATATCTCAAGACAGAGTCAGAAAAGGCCCTGGCGGACAGTTACTATGCACCGCCAACAAAGACAGTCTTCTACTATATGCAGGCCAACGAAAAAGACGATGAAAAACTGAATGAACTGTACTGGAAAGACAAACTCCGCAAGGACATGAGCTGTATCGATATCAGCGCGGCGACCGAAACAATCCATGATCTCCTGTCGTATATCGCCAGTGCAAAGCCCCTTAAGGAGATTTGTCAGGGTCTGCTGTGCGAGATCTATTGTTTCTATATCAGCATCCTCAATACCATAAACATCATCAAGCTGGATGAAACGGTTGACCTGCGGCATACCGATATCTCAAAGATCATCATGAGTTTTAACCGTTTTGCCAATTTAAACGACTGGGTGAAAACCAACCTGAATTTGATTCAGAATAAATACATCCTGGAATATAAGAGCAATATTACGGAGATCATCAAAGTTTTCATTACCCTTAACATCGCCGGTGATCTTTCATTGAACAGGATCGCCCGGACATTTGGCGTTTCTTGCACATATCTCAGCCACCTCTATAAAACAAGAGAGGGCATCTCACTGAACAAGCAAATCAACAACACGCGTCTGCTTAAAGCGCAGGATTATTTGCTCAATACCAATATGATGATCAAAGATATTTGCAGCTTGATCGGGTATAATAATTTCGAGCATTTTTCCAGGGAATTCAAAAACAAGTTCGGTATGTCCCCCAACCAATACCGGAAGGTATACAGGGAAGACCAAGTATGATCGGGTGCTGGTGCAAATGGATGCAGGTGAAATGAATGTCAAAGATATCAAAGCTGAAGTTGGAAACGATTCCAGTATTCATGCTCGCACTGATTTTGCTCTTGACGCTTGTATTCATGAATTTTACGTATAGCAATTCCCAGATCGAGCAGCAGCTTTCGCAGGAATACATCCAGATACTAAAAAGCAAACAGGCAAGTTTCACTGGCATGCTGGAACGCATCATCTCAACCGTCAATACGGCTTTTTACCAGGAAGAAACGCTTGATCTGATCAGTGGCAGCCTCACAGGATACGATAAATCCCAGACACTGACAGAAGTGCGTAAACTTCTGCAGTTCAACAGAGGATATCAAGAGGAGTTTGAATTATTTTATTATGGATTCAACGGTGTTACCTTTTTAAAAAAACTGCCGATATTTGATAGCTCAGTCCCTTTTGAACAGACTGACTGGTATCGCCAGGCGGTTGATTCAGATAACAAGATTCAATGGTTTGGCATGCAACTTGTGCTGCCCAGTGACGTTCAGGGCGTGAAAAGTGCTTTCGTTGGATGTCTGAAAATCAACGCAGACGGTGTCAGAAAAGGCAAGTATTCTGGATTGGCTTATATTTCACTTGCCAAATACACCATTGACAGTATTCTAAAATCATCTGAAGGAACGACTTATATTGTTGATCGCGACGGTACCGTTCTCTTTGGCTCTGACGATGATATTAGTGGTTATTCGATAATGTCCATTCTGGAGATTAATCCAGAACAAGATATCAGTAAATCACAATATAATATCATAACCGTTGAATCAAATCTGTTGAGTCACCAGAAGATCGCGGTGATCAGCCCATGGAATAACTATGGGTTTTCCTTCATCCACATAAGGCAGCAATTATCCATTCTCGATAAGTACCGGTCTTTACAGATACTGTATTACGCTTCAATTGTCATTGTTGTGCTCCTATCCATATATTATTACATGATATTCATGCTTACGATCAGAAAGCCTCTGCAGAGGCTGTTCGAAAAAACACTGGACAGCGAAGTCAGGATAGGATCTGATTTCAACAAAAACCCCGTATCGACCGGCATTAAGCAAATTGATGATAGATTTAACAGGATGATTAATGAAAACATCTGGAATGTCAACAAAATAAGTCAAATTGAACGTGCTGAACAATTGATGGAAATTAAAAAACTTCAGGCGGAAATTGATCCGCATTTTCTATACAACGTGCTGGGACATATCAAATTTGCTGCGTTGCTGGAGGAACCGGACAAGATCACCACAATTGTTGATTCATTGTTTGTTATACTCAACTGCAAGAAGGCGCAGATCGAACACTTCATCACGGTTCGAGATGAGGTGAACATACTGCAAAAATACATTGATATCATAAATATTATCTATGAGGATAATATCACTTTCGATATACAGACAGAACCGGAGATTCTCGAATGCCTGATTCCTTCATTCATACTGCAGCCGATCGTGGAGAACTGTGTTCACCACGCTCTGGATGCCAGCAAAACCGGTGGTTTCGTCAGGGTGATCGGAAAAAGAGAAGCGGGAGGACTTGCATTTCAAATTATCGACAACGGGCAGGGAATAAGAGAAGAAGCTGTCATGCGTATTACGCATGTTCAGGATCGTGACAGCACAAATAAGCATATAGGCCTGATGAATGTTGATAAAAAAATAAAGCTGTGCTGCGGACAAGGCTACGGAATCAAAATCGATTCAAGGGTCGGGCAGGGAACAAAGGTGACCATAACATTGGATTACCGCGCATGATTTTTTGTTTATTTCATCATAGAACTCCGTATATCCTTCGGGAAATCATCCAGAACAGCCAGCCCGGGTACAGAGCCAGAAGTCCGGGCGTTGATGTGGAAGACCGAAACAGCGTGATCGAGCGGTTTTTTGACTTCAATTACCGATACAAGGCCAGATCCGGCGACTTGTGCCGCCTGATCAATATCAGCAAAAGCCAGCTGAACCGGATCATCAAAGACAAATATGGCATGACATATAAACAAAAGCATGTGGAGGCACAGATTGAACATGCCAAGGACATGCTGCTACACACGGACTGGTCCATCACCAGAATTTCCGAAGAAATCGGCTATACATCCGTTTCCGGTTTTTCCACCTTTTTCAGCCATGTTGTCGGCATGAGTCCCAAGGCATTCAGGCAGCAGTATTGATGCCTGCAGCAAAAGGGATGTTCTCACGCATCATGCGCCATATTTTAATAATTATGTGATTCTGGTTGATTGATGCATCTGCTTCTGCTATTATAATAATGTGATTCTGATCACATTATTCTATATAATTGTGTGAGGCGATTTGTTTTATGGAACGACTTATCCTGAGCCGGTTGCTTGAATGGA
>JAWSUP010000156.1:0-9332 GCA_033549405.1 Bacillota bacterium
ATGTGCGCAGGATTCTATCTCAATCAGATCGCCAGGCTTTCCTTGCAGAATCTGGTCAGCCATGTCCTGGCAAGCGACCACAAGTGAGCCGGCGTAACCAATCGTGACCGTTAATTGCTCCAGGCGGCCTTCCTTCCAGCTGAAATTCAGACTGTGCCCGCCGGGAACTTTGAGTCCGCGGACCTGGCCGTTGGGCCACTCAACCGGCAAGGCGTGCAACAAGTGCAGCTTGCCGTTCCAGTTTTGGGCCAGTGATTCAATCACAGCTGCTGTTGCGCCTAAATTTCCGTCAATCTGGAAAATGTGCGGCGGATGCAAGTCAAGAAGGCTTTCAGTGGCAAAGTCGACGATCAGGCCTCTGAGGTGATTGCGGACTTCCTCAGCTCGTCCTGCACGGGCATTCAGGCAGGCGACCCAGGCCCGGCTCCAGCCGGTGTGACCGCCACCCTGAGCCAGCCGATGGTCCAGTGATCGGACAGCAGCTTCATACTCAGGCGGTCGTGTTTCAGGATTAAACAAATCCGACGGATACAGGCCGTATAAGTGGGACAAGTGGCGATGACCCGGTTCGACCTCCGGCCGTTCTTGTTCCCATTCGAGCAGACGGCCGTCCATACCGATGGCAAATGGCGGCAAGTGGTCACGCAACTGTTGCCAGCAACTGGCATCCGCAACGTCGACATTCAGCAGGCGGGCTGCAGCGATGGCATAACCCAAAGCATCATAAGCCAGCTGCACATCCATGGCAGAAGAAATTCCGATGCTGACAGGCCAAAGACCTGTGCCGGCAAAGCGGTTTTCTGGCGATTGGCTGGGCATGATCTGCCAGGTGCCGCTTTCGTCAGCGACACAGTAATCAACATAAAAACGGGCAATATCGCGAAAAAACGGGTATGCCCGATTCTTAAGAAATTCCAGGTCTCCCGTATAACTGTAATGCCACCAGAAATGCTGGGCAATCCAGGGAGCCGCCCCGATCCAGACACTCCAGCCGTAACTTTCCGGGGTGGCTCTGCCCCAGGCATCTGTCTGTAACGGCAGCCAGACCCCGCGGCAACCATACAGATCATGGGCTGCCTGGCGTCCATGCGGCGCCATGCGCTCGATGTACTGCAGCAAGGCCTCTGTGCAGTCAGACAGATTGACCGCTTCAGCCGCCCAGTAATTCATCTGGAGATTGATGTCAAGGTGATAATCACAGTCCCAGGGCGGATGGATGGATTCATTCCATTTACCTTGCAGGTTGGCTGGCAATTCACCGCAGATCGATGAAGAGATCAGGAGGTAGCGCCCATAGGCAGCCAGGAGGATGATCAGGGTTTCATCCGCAGCTCCCGCACGCATAGCTTCAATCCGTTCATCCACAGGCAACGGGTTGTCCGGCAGATCCAACTCGACAGCAAACCGGTCCATCATCGCGGCAAATGTTTCCTGATGGGACTGCAACAAATCCGGCCAGACTGAACGAGTCACAACTGCCGGCCAGGCAGCCAATTCTTCATCGATACCCCTGACGGAGGTTGCCAGATTGATCGAGAGCATAAGCTCGGTCGCATCTGTGACGCTGATCTGGTCATCTTCAAAAGAGACAACGCCGTCAGTGTGCAGCTCTGCTGTCACAGTATATGTCATCCCTTCAACAAAACGGCCAATGAAGCGTAATCCCCTGTTTGTCAGATGGAGCGCTTCATGAAGATCCGGATCTGCCGGACGGCTGAAAGTCACCGCCCCCGAAAATGTCCCGCTGCCCTGCCAATGTCCGATGATCCGGTTCAGCTCAGGGTGCGCCAGAAAATGGCTTTCGACAGCAGTGCCAGTCACGGTCCGGCGTCTGATATGGGCAACACCTTGCTGCAGATCCAGTTCACGCAAGTCAAAAGCAGCCTGATCTTTCAGAACGAAAGTCAAATCACCGGCAGGCTGATATGCGTCGACACGGGACGGCAGCTTCGAAATACCGCCCATGCCGCCAAACCAGAGATTGGCTAAGGTGGTCGCCCGGAAAAAGTCACCTTGCTGCAGCAGTGATCGCACGTCTTCCAGCTTATCTGCGGGTTGCTGATTATCGCGCCAGCGATGAACAGAGCGCCAGAGCCACTCATGGTTCAAAGACAGGACATCCGCCGATTCACCCGCACGGATCATGGCCGCCAGACGGCCATTACCGATCGGCAGGCCGTTCATCCATACGTCGGAAGGATTTTTGTACCATAATTTCTGCTGCATGCTGTTTTCTCCTTAATCAATAATTGAATCGGCATCGGTGCAACACGATCCATTATACCGGTTTTTTCAATTTGTTGTCTCTGCTGCGCATCATGTATAATGATCTGAAATGGTTTGGCATACGCTGACTTTTAGTCAGGGTACGGCAGAACCGCAAGTCGTTGAACACTGCAGACTGCTCCAGTCTCCAGTAACTGCGGCAGACTTGGGAGAATGCTCACAATGATGGTCTGGCAAATATTACTGACGCTGATCGTAGCCGCCTGTGGCGGTCTTATAGGGCGCAAACTGAAAATACCGGCCGGAACCATGCTGGGTGCGCTGCTCTTTACGATCTTGTTCAATGTCTTCCTGAATAAGGCTTTCATACCAAGAGATGTCCGACCCTGGCTGCAGATGCTCTCAGGCATACTGCTTGGATCCGGAATCAGCAGGCGTGATGTTCGCGAACTCAAGTACCTGATCGTGCCCGGCATCGTCATGATCGTCAATATGATCATTCTCAATATTATCTTCGGATATCTGATGTTCCGCTTCAGCAATCTTGATCTGGCCACATCGCTTCTGGCTACAGCACCGGGAGGCATGACTGATATGGCCCTGATCGCAGCGGAACTGGGCGGTGAAATGATGCCGGTCACACTTCTGCACCTGGCGCGGCTCATCATCATCTACGCCCTGCTGCCATGGATTTTCGCCCGCCTGCGTCAATACCAGTCAGCCAACAGCAAAGGAGCTGCCTGTGAGGCGGCTCTCGCAACGGCCGGAACCAGCAGTAAAAACAGCCTGCCCGGCGAGAGCAAGAAGCAGTATCTCGGCAACAGCCTTATAACCTTCGCCGTCGCGGCGGCCGGTGGGATTCTTCTCTGGCAGCTTGGCATCAACGCAGGCGCCATGATCGGATCCATGCTGGCCGTTGCCGCACTCAATCTGACGACCGGCCGGGCCAGAAGTTCCGGCAAGATGCGGATCGGTGTTCAAATCATAGCCGGCGCCTTTGTCGGCCAGAACATGAATCGCGAGAACCTGGGCATGATGGCCGAATTGCTGGTGCCTGTCCTGATCATGGTTATATCTGTGCTGGCTTTTATCCTGCTCATCTCCATATCATTGATCTGGCTGTCAAAACTGGAGCGCGCCACCTGCATCCTGATCAGTGCACCGGGCGGCCTGCAGGAAGTATCATTGATGGCCATCGACCTGAATGCGGACGCCCCCAAGGTCATGGTCATGCAGACAACCCGCCTGATGGTGGTCATCGCGCTCTTCCCGACCCTGCTGACGACCGTTGCAGAGTTTCTGGATGGCACCTGACCATTCTACAGAGAATGGCGCCGTTGTCAACAGTGTGTATACACCGCCGCACTACAGGAATAACGGTTATGCGACATCACTCGTGGCATCACTGTCGCAGCGACTGTTGGATCAGGGATACAAATTCACCTGTCTATTTGCTGACGCCGAAAACCCGGTATCCTGCGGCATCTACCGCAAAATCGGATACGTGGATCAGTGTATCTTTGATGTGTTGCGGTTTGGGGCTGATCCGAGCCGTACATAAACAAAAAATCTATAACTTATGCTCCAGCTTGAACAGCCGCATGGGATTATCGTAAAACAGCATCCGGGCAATCCTGGCTGCCTCATCGATGCCGAACACACCTTCTTCAACTTTGGCAGCCAGAGACTTGCTGACATTCTCTCTTGCCATAAGCTGGTGGCCGTAGACTGCGTCAATAAAGCAATAATCGCCGCCGAAAGCGATGATCTTGCTTGCCGGCACTGCGTCGAGCCATTCAATAAGCGCCCGGACACACGCTGTCGGTGATATGATGTGCGCCCAGCACATATCGATATAGACATTCGGGAAGTTTTTCGCTAGAGCCGACAAGACATGCTGGTAGGGATATCCGATATGGAAAATATCGAAGTCCACCTGTGGGTATTCGAGAAAGAGATTGGACAGCAGGGCCGGGTCGCTGTGGTAAATGTAGTTGCCGTTTCCTTCCTGCAGCCCCGTATGAAACTGGAAGGTCAGGTTGCGGCGGTTGGCCAGCCTGAGAATATAATGCATCATGTAATCCTGAAAAGGTTTGCCGAACAAGAGCGTTTTGCTTTTCCAGTCAGGAAGATTCAGCGTATGGAAAATCATGTTGAAGTTCTCTTCAGCCTCATGGCGGGTGACGCGCTCATATAGTAAGGTGCGCTCATAGGCAAGCCCGCTTTTCAGCGCTACAGCGCCTTTCTGCAACGCCTTGTCAAGCATGCTTTCACAGGCGTCCAGCCAATCTTCGAAACTGCAGATCTGAATGCCGGATTCTTGTGAAATCTGCTCAACATCCTGCATGGTGCGGGGATAGACGAATCGATCCAGTCGGTAGACGCTTCTGAAAAACTCCGGATCGCAATCAAGGTTACTGTCGAGCAGACTGATCCTGATCTGTGACATGTCCTTCAAGACTCTCCTGAAGTGCCCCGGTTTGAGCGTTTGCAGAAACGCTTCATTCAACCGCTCAATCGTGTCGCCGTTGATCTGATCCACGCCGTACAGCGCTCTGGCGGAAATATCCAGTGCCCTGGCATAACCGGTATGACGCGCCAGGTTCCAGTATGGTTCTGCCATCTTCCACCGCTCCAGGATCGGGCGATCCGGATTCATGACCAGCTTGAGCTGTTCTGGTTTCAGTCCTGCTGAAACCAGATCCCTGTTGAAATAATGAGCCAGGTATTCTGTCAAAACATCCGTATGCTGATCCCGCGCATCTTCCCGATGCGGCAGATGCTCGTGGGAATCAATGATCTCAAGCGTCCGTACATAATCCAGTATTTCATTATGAACACGATTCATTCTACTATCCCTTCTTTCTTGATAAGTGACATTACTCCCACTCGATATGGTTGACTTATAGGATTGTTAAGCAATCAGTTGGTCTTCTCTTTCCGCTTCTGACGCCATTCGAGCGCCATTTCGATATCGTTGAGCAGAACGCCATCGGCGCCCAATTCCACAAACCGCTGCAGTGACTCCGGACTGCCATTCATGGTTCCGTTGCGGTTGCTCATGATCCAGACTGAAACCGGCGCCATGGCCCGGACCGTGTCCGGCTGGATCTCGTCGAGCCAGTTCTCCCACAGACGGATTATGCCGGCACCGCCGGCAATATAGGCAGGAATTTCATCCCAGTGACCCGTAAAAGCCAGAATCCTGTCGCCCGGAACGAAAGATCGAACCTGGTCAAGATCCGCAAGTGTCTGAATGCCGCAGATGAGCCGCCCGGCAGCAGCGCGCAGGCGCTCCAGCAGAAAATCCGGCAAAGGCGTTATCTTCAGATGCAGCAGCAGATCCGCCCGGACCGATTCTGCCGTCAGCAGTTCATCCAGTGTCAGTAAAGTATGTCCGGCTGCCCGCAGTCTGTCTGCCAGATTTGCACAGCTCATCTCCGCGATCTGGCCAGGCTGGCCGGTCAGCCGCCTGATGTCGGGGTCATGCTGGATGACCGGGACATTGTCCCGGGTGATTCTGACATCACATTCAACTGCATCCGCCCCCAGGGATGCGGCATATGCCAGGCTGCTCAGCGAGTTTTCCTGCCGGGCGAGAGAGGCGCCCCGATGTGCGATTATTTTCATCAGCCTGTCCATTTCCTGATCACGCATGCCGCTCAAGCGAATCGCCTTGCAGAACCTGATCAATAAAAACCTGCACAACGTGCGGATCAAACAAAATGCCCTTGTTCTTTTCAAGCACGGCAATAGCTTCTGCTATGTTCTGTCTGTTTTGAATAGTATGATCTGATGTCATGACTTCATAACAATCTGCGACGGCGAGGATTCGCGCCATCAATGGTATGGCATCCCCTGCCAGCCCTTCAGGATGGCCGCTCCCATTCCAACGCTCGTGTTGATACAGAATGGCTTCTGCCACCTTGTTGTTTGCACTGGGCGAATTCATATTGAGGCTATCGGACTCAGAATCACCTTTCTTGCGTATGCCTTGCAGAAATGTCATCTTCTTGAAATCATGCAGCGATCCGGCCATTTTACAGACTTCTATCTCAGCGGTACTAGAACCCAGCGCCTCAGCAAGAACCTCGCAATAATATGCAATCCGATTCAGATGCTGTTTTTCTCGCTTATCAGTCATATCGCGGAAAACCAGCACAACACCGGTCGTTTGTCGACTGCCGTCGATGATCGGCGCAGCGCTCACTTCGATCGGGACCGCTTCGCCGCTTCTGTTGACCAATATCGTGTGATTGATTGATCGGAGCTCATTTCCGGTCATAAGTACCGTCTGTGCCGGACTGTCGCATGGCTCCAGATTTTGTTCATCAATCAGCCTGACAATCTCCTCCAGCGGTTTTCCGTCCGCTTCTGTCAGACTCCAACCGGTTAACTGTTCAGCAACTGGATTCATCATCTTGATCTGACACTTGCTGTCTGCGGATATGACGCCATCACCTACCGACATCAACGTAGTCTTATAGAGTTCTTTTTCAGTGCTCATGGCATTTTCCATGGCGACCTTTTCTGTTATGTCGCAATCCGAGCCGCGGTAACCCAGCAATACCCCGTTTTCATCGATAATAGGCAGGGCATTGGTCGATAGATAGATGATTTTTCCTGTTTTTGAAACGACCGGATTGCGGAAATCCACAAAAGGCTTTTTATCGGCAAAATAGCCAAACGCCTTTTGCTTGATTTGCTCTTGCTCCTGCTTCACAAAGGGATCGAAAAATTGCATCTTGCCGGCAACTTCATCGACAGAATAGCCGATCACATCTTTCACGGTCTCGCTGACATAGGTGTATAAACCTTTGGCGTCGACTTCCCACGTGTATGTCCGCGCCTGTCTGGCCAGTTGGTTGAAACGTTCCAGGCTCTCTTTGTACGCACGTTCCAGCCGGTTCCGCTCTGTCACGTCCCGCTGTATGCCCACATAGGCGATTGGCTGCCCTTGTTCATTATTAACCCGCGTTATCTTTATTTCACAAGTGAAAACTGAACCGTCTTTACGCCGACAGATCAATTCATCATTGTGACTGCCTCTCGTTGAAACAGCGGCATAAACGTTACTTTGAACGCCATCGGGAACAGGATCGTTTCTAAAAATGGTGGGAGCCAATCCAACCAGCTCTTCCTGGCGATAACCAAACATACGCTCAGTCGCTTTGTTGATCAGCGTGATCTTGCTATCCCTATCCGTTACGACGATTGAATCAGAGATCTGGTCCATGACCGTGCTGAGGTACTGACTCCACTGTTCAGCCTGCTTGCGATTGGTTATGTCATGCTGGACACCGACATGCCCGGTTATCCGACCCTTGTCATCATACAGGCAATTATATTCGCCTTCAATCCAGATAGTCGTTCCATCAGCGCGCATCTCTTCGGTTTCAGTGATCAGATGACCTTGATCAAAAAGCTTGCGCCAGATATCTCTGCCTTGCTTTACATTATGCCTGAAAAAATCTGCCGGTGTCCATTTCAAAATCTCCGCTTCTGTCGCCTGATATTGGCTGAGCATGACCTGATTGAACCGGGTTATGTGCTGATGGCTAAACACATAATTAAGCACTGTATCTTTGTCGACTGTCTCATTCCAAACAATCGGATGATCCAGCATCATCGTAAAGACACCGATTGTCGATTGTTTGAAATATAACTCCAGATGGAGTTCATCCTCATGACTCGAGTTGTTTCTTACCTTACACACTATCCACCTCGAAAGATCTGCGCAAAATTCGCCTGGCTTAAATCAAGTCAAGACATTGCTGTTTCTGTGTCATTATAGCAGATTTTGCGTGATCCGATCAGCATGAAGATCGACGTCCACCAGTTTACATAGACGTATTATGGACGAGCTGACTTTTCTTGCACAGATCCGGACAATTATTTTATGGAATAATCCGCCGGATAGAGATAACCGGGCTTTTACCGAATATAACCGTTGACTCTTTGACCGCGCCGCTGTCTGTGTAATAAGTACGATCTGAACTGGACGCATGGATATACTTTCCGTTGCCGATATACAGTCCGACGTGATCACAGATGCCGTCATTATTAAACCAGTCGAAGCAGAGAATATCGCCGACACGAATGTCCGCACTGCTGACCGGCGTGCCGAATTTCGACTGATCACGGGCCGTACGCGGTAATTTGATGTCAAACAATGTTTTGTAGATATAGGAAGTAAAACCAGAGCAGTCAAAACCGACCGTTGGGGACATGGCAGCATAGACATAACGTGTCCCGATCAGGGAACGGGCCAGATCGATCATGGTCTGCTGCTGTTCTTCCGTCAGTCCTGAACCGGTCGGGAATGGTGTTGTTGTCGGAGTTGGCTTTGGTGTCAGCGTCGGGGCCAGTGTCGGTGCTGCGGTTGGCGTAATGACTGGTTCCGGTATTGACGTCGGAACTGCGGTCGGGGCCGCCGTTGGCGTTGCGGTCGGTGCGGCTGTCGGTTTCTGGGTGGGTTTGGCGGTCGGCGCGGCTGTCGGTTTCTGGGTGGGTTTGGGGCTGGGCGTCGGGGCGCGCGTCGGTTTGGGCGACGGTGATGGCGATGGACTGGGGCTTGGCGTTGGTTTCAGTACAACTTCTGTTGTGATTTGCGAGGTCATAAGGTAACCGATCTGTCCGGATTGCAGCATCACTTTTGACCATTCCTGTCCGCCGTTAATCAGTGTGACGATATCGCCTTGTTCCAGCTTGAGAAAAACATCAGCTTCAGCATCCGGGAGATCAAGCAAATTCACCTGTCCGTTTATCACATAATAAGGCCTCTGGTCCGGCTGGACAATAGCTGAACCGCGGTTAAGCAGGGGGATACCGGCATCATCAAGTAGCGGCAGCACGGGTGTCGGCCCAGGAATAACAGGAACTGCCGTTGGACTCGCCACAGTCGGAGCCGGTGCAAGCGTTTCATCCAGCGCGTTGTCTGCTTCCAATATAAATGCCTGCAAATAGGCATCGGTGGCAGCCTGTCCCGGATCAAGGCGATGTACATAAACCTGGCCGGTCAGAAGTATCGCGCTGGTTGCCGATTCCTCACTGCTGGTCATTTCCGGACCATCGAGTCTTTGCACAACAGCGGGTGGTTTTTGATC